>CAYXVP010000250.1:0-955 GCA_964468305.1 uncultured Anaerolinea sp.
TGCACGTGCCGATCGACGCGGGACCGACCGTCTGCCCGACCTGCTGCAGGTTGCCGACCTGGTCGACGAAGCTGGCGACCTTGCTGGGCGCGCCACACGCGGTCGTGTGCATGTCGGTCATCCAGGCGCGGGAGCCCTGATCGAGGACGCCGGTCGTCTGGCCGACCGGCTGGGCGAACGTCGAGAGGGAATCCTCCTGGCCAGCCGCGGGCTTGATCGTCGCGTACCACGACGCGAACTGCGACCGGCCAGTGCACTTCACATCGGCGGCCGAGCCGGTGCAGTACATGCCGTAGCCATTGGGATTGGATGCGAGCGCGACGAGGTCTTCCACCGTCGCCGCGCGGACGTGCGCAGGCACGAGCAGGCTGATCGCCAGGACGATCGCGAGGCCCACGAGCAGGCGCACGCGTGCGCGCATAGGCCGGACAGTATGCGCACCGGACCGCCCCGAATCGATCGGGAATTGCCCTCACGCACCGTAAATCCACCGTTCCCGGCAAGGGTCGGCGCCGCTAGAGATCCTCCCCGCTCCGGCGCAGGCGGGCGGACCAGGCGCCGGCGAAGCCGCCGATCGCTGCGAACGGGAGCGCGGCCGCGGAAGAGGGCAGCGCCTGGGCCTCGGTCACCGGGATCCAGCCACCAACGAGCGCGACGATGACCGCAGCCCAGGCGAACGAACCGGAGCCCTCGACGAGCGTGGCCACGGCGCCCGCGACGAGCAGGCCCGCCGCCGTGATCCCGGTCGCGTCGAAGCCAGGGCTCGAGTCAACGAGGGCGAGCCCGAGGCCGGCGAGGAGCGCGATCGCAACGGCGAGCGCCCGTCGACGTGGCGTGGACAGTGCTCAGGCTCGCTTGCGCGGCAGGTCGAGGAAGGGGAGCGGAACCACGGTAGCGGTTACCCGGCCGGGCCGCCCCCCGCCCCGCCACTCGACCCGCCGTGGCCGGACCGGGG
>CAYXVP010000250.1:965-3565 GCA_964468305.1 uncultured Anaerolinea sp.
GCTTGGTCTCGGCCGCGGCGCCCCCCGACCGTCAACGCGCCCGGCAGGGGCGGGCCGGGGGCCTCGTAGACGGGCGGAACGGAGGCGAGACCGATCGCCTGCTTCAGGATCGGGCTCCAGCCGTGGCTCGTGACCTTGCCGATCTGGCGCTCGCTGCGCGGCGCGAACACGGGCACGGCCGAGCGATCGATCGACGGCGAGATCGCCGGCGCCAGGCCCCGACGCGTGAACGACTGCTCGATCCCGGCCCATTCGAGCTGGACGCCGACGAGGCGTCGAGCCGGCCCGCCCTGCGCCTGCTCGCGCTGGAGTGCCAGCCGCCCGACAAAGTCGCCGGCCTCGAGATCGACCAGCCGGCCCATCGCCAGCTCGTACGGCGAATAGTTCTGCTCCGGGTTCAGGGCGTGCCGCGCGGAGGTGTAGTCGACCTCGAGCAGGACGAGGCCCGCCTCGAGGCGGACGACGTCGAGGGCGAGCATGCCCGCGGGCCGGAGGCCGTAGCCGCGACCCGCCGCCATCACGGCGTCCCACGCCTCGGCCGCGCGCTCGGCCGGGACCCACAGCTCGTAGCCGAGGTCGCCGGTGTAGCCCGTGCGCGAGACCTCGATCTCGACCCGCCGGCGGCCCAGCCGCAGCGTCGATGGCCGCCGTCGGAAGTAGCGCAGCTCGCCGAACGGCTCCTCGGTCGCCTCCTCGAGGACCGCCCGCGCGAGCGGACCCTGGAGCGCCAGCGCCGCGACCTGTTCGGTAACGTCCTCGATCGCAACGTCGAGCCCGCGGGCGTTGAGGGTCAGCCAGCGCAGCTGCGGGTCGGCCGCGGTCCAGAAGTAGGCGTCCTCGGCGACCCGATGGACCGTCCCGTCGTCGATGACCTTGCCGTGCTCGTCGCACCACGGCGTGTACCACACCTGGCCGACCGCGAGCTTCGTGGCGTCGCGGGTGATCACCCGGTCGACCAGCGCCGGCGCGCCAGGCCCGCTGACCCGGTACTTGTACAGCGGCGAGACGTCGATCAGCGCGGCAGCCTCGCGGATTGCGTTGTACTCGATGTCGTGGGCGTCGGCATAGACGGAGGACGCCCAGAAGCCCGCCCACTCCCGCCACTGCTGCTTGCGGTTGAGCGGCGCGGTCCTCGGGTGGAACGGGCTCCCGATGCTCACGCGGCGACGGGCTGCTGGTTTTGCACGGCAGGCTCGATTGTGCCCGACGGATCTGCCAGCCCGAGGCCGAACGCGACAACGAACCCGGTCATCGCCACGGGCCCGGTCACGAAGCCGATCACGATCCAGATGGCGCCTTCGCCGACGGCCAGCAGCAGCACGGCTCCGATGGCGTAGAGCGTCAGCGAGGCGGTCGCGAGGTACATCGCGGCGGTCGGCCGGTTCGGGTCGCCCGTGCCCAGCACGACTACCCGCGCCAGGTAGGCGAGGGCCAGCGACGGCACCGCGAACAGCGCCGAGTTGAGCTGGAGCAAGCTCGTCCACGTCGCGCTGCCGACGTCCGCCGCGGGCAGGACCAGCACGAGGGCGAGATTGGCGAGGGCGGCGAAGGCGATTCCGCCGCCGACGAGGTTGGCGAGGCCGGCGTACGACTCGGCCGGCTTTATCGGGTTCATCCAGCGCAGGCCCTGCGCGATCCACCACCAGCCGCCGGCTGTCAGCAGGAGGCCCAGGATCGAGACGATCGTCGGCAGCAGGACGGGGTCGACTCGAGCGCCGGAAACGAGGCCGCGCAACGGCGCATCGAGCAGCTCGACGAACGCGATCAGCACAGCGCCGCGGACGACCAGCGGGGTCGAGTCGAGGGCGTTTGGGCGTCGGAGGACGAGGAGCGCTGGGAGCACGATCAGCGCGTCGTGCGGGAAGAACGCCGTGAACCACGTCAGCGGGTCGCCCAGGAGCAGGCCGAGGTTCGTGTCGAGGAGCCCGAGCGCCCGGACGACTACGTCAACAAAGGCAAGGACGATGAACGCGCGAGCGAGAATCGGCAGGCCATCCCAGGCCCGGCGCGCCGCGGCGCCACCGGGAATCCGCATCGGATCGATGACGGCCGGGTCCGGCGACGAGGCGCCCGGCTTCGACTCGGTCACGCCGCCACGATGGCGAAACCGCAGTGGCGGGTCAATGGCCCGTGCCGTCGGATACAGTCGTCCGGTCCCAGATCGACCGGCCGGAGGTGCGTGTGCCCCAGCGCTACGATGCGATCGTCATCGGCGGCGGCCACAACGGGCTGGTCAGCGCCGCCTACCTCGCTCGCGCCGGGCTGAAAACGGTCGTCCTCGAGCGCCGTCACGTGCTCGGGGGCGCGGCGGTGACCGAGGAGGTCTTCCCCGGCTTCCGCTTCTCGGTCTTCTCCTACGTCGTGTCGCTGCTCCGGCCGGAGATCATCCGCGAGCTCGACCTGCCCCGCCACGGGCTCGACATCCTGCCCCTCGACGGCACGTTCACGCCCGTCTACGAGGGCACCGGTAGGACGCCACCGAAGGACGGCAACGGCAAACCGATCGGGACCGGCGACTACCTGTGGCGGGGCAAGCACCAACGCCTCACCGTCCGCCGACATCGGCCACGGGCGGAGACGCGACCCGCGGCGTACGAGGG
>CAYXVP010000251.1:0-3550 GCA_964468305.1 uncultured Anaerolinea sp.
CGGCGGCCCCGGCGGCCCCGGCGGCCCCTCTCAGCTTCTTGATGAATCCGTCGCGCCGCTTCCACGCACGCGTTCGCACTCCGGATAGCGCCGCGGTGGCGACATTGGCGCTGGTCTCGTCGACGATCGGCGCGAGACCCTCGACCAGCACCGCGTCCTCCTCGAGCCCGGCACGGCGCAGCCAGCGCGGCGTGAAGCGATGCACCGCCCAGTCCGCGGCCAGATAGCCGCGTGCCCGGGCGAGGTCGGCGCCGCCGGCGGATCCCGCGATGCGGTCGACGCGGTCGAGCAGGCCCTGCCAGGAGCCCGGCGTGCGATCCCAGAGGCGGATCGCGTACTCGGTGATCGCCTTGTCGGCGCACTTCGGATGGTCGGTGAACGGACCGCCGGCCAACAGCGAGACGACCTCCATGATGCAGGCCTCGCCCTCGACCTTCTTGTGGGCGCCGGTGTCGAGCTTCACCTTGAGCGCGGCGATCGCCGGCGGGATGGTGAGCTCGGGGGCGGTTCCGGCGGTCATGACGCCACCGCCTGCCCGAGCTGCTCCCACGCGGTCCGGAGCGCGGCGCGTTCAGTTGAGCCGGTCACGAGCAGGATCCCGGCGGCCTGGGCCGCGGTGAGCTGCGCGGTGCCCTTCTCGTCGATCGCCTCGGGGAAGATGGCGCGGATGCCCGCTCGGGTGACGTCGGATGGGATGCCGGCGAAGGCCGCGATCAACGCCTCGCGCTGTGCCGACGAGGGGACACCCTCGAGGTCCGAGCCAGCGGCCGCGGCACGAATGGTGGTGGCGAGGTCGGGCTCCTCTCGTCCCGACTCCATGTCGGCGATCAGCTCGTCGGCCGCGTCCTCGACGTCGACGTCGCCGAGGTTGCCAGCGGTGCCTTCGCCGAGCCAGTCGCCATCGGCTTCGGATGCGGCGGCCTGTGGCCGTTCCTTGGCTGCCCGGCGTGCCGCGATGCGATCGCGTGCCGTCGGGCGGGCCTCCGCGGGCGGGAGCTCGCGGGCCTCGCCCTCGACGATCGGTCCCGCCTGGACCTCGTCCGCGATGTAGACGCTGCCGAAGACCCGCGGGAAGGCCTTGCGTAGGCCATTGGCCTCGGCGCACTTGGCGAGCTGGTTGTGGGGCATCTTGCGCCACATCGCGCCGACGTCGCCGGCGCCCGGGTACAGCTCGTGCCAGCGGGCGACGCCGACCTGATCGACGGTACCGCTGGCGAGGATCCGGTGGACGACGACTCGGGCGAGGAGTGGATGGTCCTTGGGATCCTGGCCGCAGGTGCAGGCCTCGAACTCGGCCTCATCGGAGCCCGCGTACTGGCCGGTCCGCTCGGCGGCCGCGCGGTAGCCGTCGATGCCCGTCTGATGGGTGACCCGGCCGGCGCGCTTGATCGCGTAGATCTGGCGGGTGAACGGGTCGAGCCCGGTGTGGCGGGCGACCAGGGCGAACAGGTGGAGCTCCTGATCGGTGAGCTGCTCGACGCCCAACGCCTGCTTGAGCGGCACGAGCTTCTCGTAGATCGCGATCGAGGCCGCGATGTCGGGATCGACCGCCGAGGCGACGAGGGCGGATCCTGCCTGGCTCATTCGGGTGCTCCTTTCGCCGACAGGAGGCGAAGGACACGTGCGCCTTCGACCCGGTCGGTCATTGCGGACTCGATGGCGTCGACCGTCTCGCGGGTGACAGGCTCGTAGCCCTCGGCGAGGCGGAACGGGATGGTCGCGATGTCGCCACGATCGGCGTCGGCGAAGACGCGATCGATGAGCTCGCGGTAGGCGCTGGCGACCGCGGGCCAGTTGATCCGTTCGCTGTCGCGGTTCTGCTTGAGGCTGATGAGCCCCGCCACGCCCGAGGCGTCGCCGATGACGGCGCGCAGGGCGTTCGCCACGTTGCGCTCGGCGTCGTCCGCATCCTTCTTGGCCCGCCGCGCCTCGGCGAGGCCTGCCGTCAGCTCCTCGAGCTCGGCGTCGGGCTGCAGCCACACGCCGTTGTCGTGCGGGTGGCGGGTGCGCAACGTCCGGGCCGTGCTCTCCGAGGCGTCGAGGGGCGGCAGCTCGCCGCGGGCGAGGTAGCCCCGGAAGTCCTCGGCGAAGTAGCGCAGGTCGGCGATGAGCGCGTCGTCGCGCTCGACCGTCTCGACGCGGGTCTCGGTGTGGTCGAGGACGACGACGTCGGCGACGTCCCAGCCGACGACGAAGAGCTGCCACTGGACCTGGGCGAGCACGTCGCCCGGCACCCGCTCGCCGGAGCGCCAACGCCGGCCGTGGCTGACCTTGGCCTCGACGACGCGCCGCACCGGCGCCGTGCCGTCGAGCGACGCCGTCGCCCAGGCGAGGTCGCGGTGCTGGCGCCAGCCGTGCTGCTCTTTCGTGGCGAGACCGGTCGTGCGCCGGTGGAGCTCGAGCAGGACCGGCTGCATCAGCTTCCCGAGGTCCATCAGCTCGCGCGTCTCGTCGTCGATGACCTCGGCGATGAGCCCGAGCTTCTCGGCCGCCAGGGTGTAGGCGCTCTTGTAGGGCGCCTCGCCGACGATAACGGCGATGTCGGAGGATCCGATCGTGGCGCGGCGTGCCTCGAGCCACTCGGGGCTGCCCTGCTGGATCGGTGTCGCGAGGGTCACGAGTGCCGGTTCTCCTCCGGGGGCGTTCTCTTCGGGGGCGCTGTTCGGTTGTGGAAGAGGTCCCCGGCCGGTCAGGGGGGCCGGCCGGGGCCTGCGGGGGTCAGCCGCCGCCAGGGAGTCCGAGCGGAAGCTGGGAGCCGTCGCCCCTCTGGCCGGCAGTTACGGCCGAGGGCTGGTGTGACGGCGTGTCATTGCCGGGCGCGACCGCCGGGGAGACGGCCGTGCCCGGGGAGACGCCGGTGGCGAGCACCTGCGACCCGCCAAGGCCACGAAGGTCCAGCGCGGGCGTTGATTGCCCGATGCTCCCGACTGGGTCGGCCTCGTGACCTTGGCGCGTGGCGGGTGCCTGCGCCTCGGCGGTCGTGAAGAAACGCCCGTTGGCGCCGTGCGCGCCGTGTGGACAGAACCAGCCCCAGCGCTCCGAGCGCCAGCCCAGGAGCGGGCCGTGGGCGGCGTCGATCGGGCACTCGAGGAGGCGGGGCCCGGCGCTCGCGGCCTGTGCCCGTCCAGGACGGCCGGAGAGCCGTCGCGACGCCGGAATGGCGCTGGTGACTGCAGGAGCAGCGGACGGACCACGGCGGCCCGGAACGCGCGGGCTGGCGCTCACCGCGGCAATGCCCCGCCGAGCCACACGTAGGCGACGATGGTGCCGACGATGATCTCGGCGAGACAGCCGGCGAAGACCGCGCCCTCGACGAGGACCTTGGCGATGTCGACCGGCGATCGCCGGGACCAGCCCTGGCGGCGGCGGGGGGTGGCGGACCAGCGGATCATGCGAGGACCGCCCGGATCCCCGAGGCTGCGCCCAGGAGGCCCACCGTGGCAACGAGCAGGGCGCCGCGGCGTGACCAGGTTGGCCGGAGGCGGGCGAGCAGGGCGAGGATGATGACGAGGCCGGTGATCCCCGCGAGCTTCGCCGCCGGTACGTCCGC
>CAYXVP010000252.1:0-3514 GCA_964468305.1 uncultured Anaerolinea sp.
AGCGTGAACTGCCACGCCGGCAGCCCGAAGCGCCGCGCCAGCTCCTCGCCGACCCAGGCGGCGTCCTCGGTCGGCAGCATGGTGGTGATGCCTCGCCCAAGCTGCCGCTCGACGGCATCGAGCACGGGCGGCGGCCCGTGTCCGGCCATCGCGCCGGTGTCGCCCAGGCAAAGGTCCACGTAGTCGTGGCCGTCGGTGCACGTGGCATGGGCGCCCCTCGCGGCGTCCAGGAAGAGCGGAAACGGCCCGGCCCACTTGACCATCCAGTTCATGGGCACCCCGTCGAGCAGGCTCGCCCGGGCGCGGTCGTGCAGGGCGCGGCTGTTCGGGTGTCGGTCGGCGAACGCGGCAAGCTCGATGTCGAGCAGCCGCCGGACTCGCCCCGGGTCGACCCCGGTCGGGCTGGATGCGATCACGACCGTCAGTCTGACGGCCGCGGGGCCTACCCGGTTGGGCTCTTCGGTCGACCCGGCTGGTTCAGGAGAAGGCGGCTGACGAGCACCGGAGGGAGCGCACTTGAAAGGTGCGTGACCGACGGGCGCAGTCGGCCAACGCCCTCATGGGCCAGTCCGGGGCGGCCGTTTCAGTCGAGCTTGCGGGTGAAGCCGCAGACCGGGCACGTGGCGACGCCCAGCTCCGGGTGCAGCTCGAGGAAGCTGGTGCAGCCGTTGGTCCGGCAGTAGAGCCGGAGTGCCAGCGAGCGCCGGCGCATGCGGCGCATCGAGGCGGAGCGTCCGTTCATGGACGACTGGTGCGAACGGGAAAGCATGTGATTCCTTGATTTCCTTTGCCGCGACTCGGGCGGTGTGGGCCGGTCGGCGGTCGAATGGCTCGTCGCGGGTGATGCGATCGAGCGAATGTCAGTGCCTGCTGGACGCGGGAGCGAGTCGAACCGGTGCGTTGGCTCGGTCGATGCTCAGACCTGCTGTCCCTTCTCGGCATTCACCTCTTACGTCGCTCAGGATGCTGTGCGATCCAGCAATGTGTCAAATGGTCGGGACCTCCGCGGGACGGCGACGGCCGCTGAATCGGCCGTCGACGGGGGGCGAAGGTCATGGCCGTCGCGTGACGCGCCTCCGCCGCCGGGCCCCTACCATTCACGACTGTTAATCGAGCCTGAAGCGAGGCTTGGTTGACGTTCGCTTCGCGCCGGCCAGCATTCGGTGGGCGATCATCATCGACGCGTTGGGTGCGCACGGCCGTCGCGCCCCGGGACCGTGAGCCAGCGGCCAGGTGGGCCGGCCCGTCCCGCGACAATGAATACATGGAGGCTTGACGACCTTGTCGCCGCGACGTCTTCGAGGCGTGTTGCTGATCACCGCCTTCATGCTGGCCACCGTGCCGGCCCTCGCACCCGCGGCGCTGGCCGCGGATGCGCTGTCGATGACCACCCCATTCCCGGCGGTCAGCGTCAGCCCGGGCAACCGCGTGAGCTTCAACCTCAGCGTGAAGACGAGCCATCCGGCCCGGGTCGACCTCAAGATCAGCGGCGTCCCATCGTCATGGACTGCGACGCTGCATGGCGGCGGATTCGTCGTCACCGCCGTTGAGACGAGCGGAACCGACGCCCAGGAAGTCCGCCTCGATGTCGACGTCCCGGCTGCCGCGACCGGCACGACGTCGATCACCGTCACCGCCGAGGGCAACGGCGCGACCGTCGACCTTCCGCTCGACATCACCGCCGAAACGAACGCCAGCGGCGAGGTCAAGGTCAATTCGGACGTCACCTCGCAGAAGGGCCCCTCGGACCAGACGTTCACGTTCAGCCTGAATGTCTCCAACCAGAAGGACCAGGATCTGACGTACTCCTCGGCCGCGGGCACGACGCCGCCGGGCTGGACCGTGAACACCACGCTGACCGGCAGCTCGCAGGCCACGAGCGCGACAGTCAAGGCCGGCGGAACCTCGGGCGTGACCGTCACGGTCAAGGCGGCCGACAACACCGACGCCAACACCTACCCCGTCCAGATCGTCACGACCGTCGGCGGCGAGCAGTTCACGACCGACCTGAGCATCGAGATCACCGGCACCTACAAGGTCGAGTTCGGGACGGACCAGGTGTTCTCGGGGCGCGGGCCCGCCGGCACTGCGACCGAGCAGACGTTCACCATCACGAACACGGGGACCGCCGCGGTCACCGACCTGCGGATGTCGGCGACGCCGCCGAACAACTGGACCGTGACGTTCGCCCCGGACTCGACGGCAAGCCTCGCGCCGGGCGACTCGGCCACGGTCAAGGCCATGATCACGCCCTCGGGCAACGCGATTTCGGGCGACTACGCCATCACCTTCAAGGCGACCGCGAAGGAGGCGAATGTCACGGACAGCTTCCGGTTCACCGTCGAGACGTCGATCCTGGGCGCCATCATCGGGGCGGCACTGATCATCGCGGCCGTCGCCGGCCTGTACTGGGTCTTCCGGCGCTACGGGCGACGCTAGTCGATGGCCGTCAGCCCGACGCCGCCGCCGAGCACTGTTCCGGACCGGCGCGTCCCCAAGAAGGGCCGGGTCCGCCAGCGTGAGCGGATCCAAATCCCGGAGGACGCCGGCCCGATCGTCACCCGCCGGCTGAGCAAGCGCTACGGCGACCTCGTCGCCGTCGACAACCTCGAGCTCGACGTCCGGGCAGGCGAGATCTTCGGCCTGCTGGGCCAGAACGGGGCCGGCAAGACGACGACGATCCTGATGCTCCTCGGCCTGGCCGAGCCGAGCGCGGGTGTCGCCCGCGTCGTCGGCTTCGACCCAACCCGCCACCCGCTCGAGGTCAAGCGGCGCGTTGGCTACCTGCCCGACAACGTCGGCTTCTATGACGGCATGACCGGGCGCGAGAACCTCCGCTACACCGCCCGCCTGAACGGGATCCCGCGTGACGAGGCGGACGAGCGAATCGCGGCCGTCCTGGAGCAGGTGGGCATGACCGGCCGCGCCGACACGAACGTGGAGACGTATTCGCGGGGCATGCTCCAGCGGCTCGGCATCGCCGACGCGCTGGTGAAGGATCCGGCGGTGCTCATCCTCGACGAGCCGACCACGGCGATCGACCCGATCGGCGTGGTCGAAATCCTGGACCTGCTGCGGACGCTCGTCCGCGAACGTGGCCTCGCCGTACTGCTCTCGAGCCACCTGCTGGCCCAGGTGCAGTCGGTGTGCGACCGCGTCGGCATTTTCGCCTCGGGAAAGCTCATCGGGGTCGGGACCGTGCCCGAGCTCGCAGCGCAGTTCGGCGAGGAGTCGGCACGAATCGAGGTCGGCTTCGAGGGGCTCGACGCGGGCGCGCGGGCGGCCACGGCCAAGGTGCTGCGGTCGATCCCGGGCGTGGCCGAGGTGCGCCCGCCGGAGCGGGCCGGCGAGCCGTACACCGTGCTCGCGAACCGTGCCCGGACCACACCCGTCCGCGAGGCGCTGCTCGCAACCGCGGCGAGCAAGGGCCTGCGGCTCAGCTCGATCCGCGAGATTGTCCCGTCGCTCGACGACATCTACCGGCGCGCGCTGCACGCCCGCGGCCTGGCCGGCG
>CAYXVP010000253.1:0-3497 GCA_964468305.1 uncultured Anaerolinea sp.
ACTTCCTCAAGCGCGCCGAAAACGAGGACTGGTACGACCGCAACACCAACTTCACACCGTTCCCCCTGCACGTCTGATCCCGGGCCCAGCGCCTGGCCAGCGTCAGGGACCCGGCCGGCCCCCCTCGGCCAACAGCTGCTCGCGGCCTTGGGCCATCGGGCCCCGGGCGCCCGCCTCGGGCAGCCGGTCCACGACGCCGAGCCCGAAGCCGCTCGCGGCGCCCGTGACCAGGGCCTTCCGATCGGGCGAGATCGTGAGCACCGCCGGCCTCCGAGCGTCAGGGGACGAGTGCATTATCGAAGGCCGCGAGGGCTACAGTGTGGCCTCCTGGCGACCGACTGGAGGACCTGCGCGTGGTTACCGAGACGCACGTCGGGCACGAGCGCTTCGTGTCGCCGCCCGACGTCGAGACGATGCAGTTCGACTGGGGCACGATCAAGTGGCTCGCCGAGTCGCGGGTCACTGGCTCCGGAATCGCCGTCGGGCTGGTGATCCTCGAGCCCGGCAAGGGCCACCTGCGTCACAACCACCCCGGCTCCGAGGAGGTCCTCTACTACGTCACCGGCGAGGGCCGGCAGATGGTCGAGGACGACGCCGGCATGCCGATGTACCGCGACGTCCGCGCCGGCGACGCCGCGTACATTCCGGCGGGCGTCTACCACGGCACCGAGAACACCGGCTGGGAGCCGATGCGCCTGATCGCCATCTACAACCCTGGCGGCCCGGAGGCGATCCTCCGCGACATGCCCGAGTGCACGACGTTCCCGCCGGGCGTCATCGCGACGCGGAGCTGAACGGATGCTCGACGCCGCGAGCCGGCAGAACGTCTGGCGGCGCATCGAGGGCGAGGAGCGGCCGGCCTGGTCGGACGTCACCTCGACCGGGACCTTCCACGTCCAGCCCGGCCAGGCGTTCGATCGCCACTTCCACGATTGCGACGAGTACTGGTTCATCTTCGCGGGCCGGGCGGTGATCGAGATCGACGATGAGCGGTACGTCGTGGGGCCGGGCGACATCGTCTGCACCGAGATCGGGCGCGAGCACGACTTCCTCCAGGTCCTGGAGCCGGTCAGCGGCTTCTGGTTCGAAGCGGTCCTCAAGCCCGACGGCCGCGCTGGACATCTGCACCGTTCGCCCGAGCGCGCGGGCGGCCACCGCGTCCTGGGTCCCGACGAGCATCTCGCGCCGTGATCGAGAGACCATGACCCCGAAGCGGTTCATCCACGTCGGCACGGGCGGCTGGGGCCGCTACTGGTCGCGAACGGTGATCCCGCATCTCCTGGAGCAGGGAATCGCCGAACCGGTCGCCGCCGTCGATGTGAACGCGTCGAACCTCGCCAACGCCCGCGAGGGCTAC
Source organism: uncultured Anaerolinea sp. (assembly GCA_964468305.1). Taxonomy (GTDB): domain Bacteria; phylum Chloroflexota; class Limnocylindria; order Limnocylindrales; family CSP1-4; genus UBA5189. The sequence continues at coordinate 1,358 of CAYXVP010000253.1, forward strand.
GGCATCGCCGACGACCGCTGCTACACCGACCCGGTCCGCGCCTTCCGGGAGCAAGAGGCGGACTTCGCGATCGTGGTCGTGCCGCCGGCGCACCACGAGGCGATCGTCGACCTCGCCCTCGACGCAGGCTGCGACATCCTCTCCGAGAAGCCCGTCGCCGACACGATGGCCTCGTCGGCCCGCATCTTCCTCAAGGTCACTCGGGTTGGCCGGAAGATGGCGATCACCATGAGCCACCGCTTCGACCGGGACAAGCAGACGCTCGAGCGACTCGTCCGCTCGGGCGCCTACGGTCCGGTGAACTACATCGTCGGCCGGCTGGCGCTCAACAACCGGCGGTTCGGCGACTGGGGCGAGTTCCGGCACCGGATCGCCGATCCGCTCTTGATCGAGGCGGCGGTCCACCAGTTCGGCATCATCCGCGGCCTCGCCGCCGCCAACGCGAAGTCCGTCTATGCCAGCTCGTGGAACCCGGACTGGGGCGAGTACGCCGGCGACAGCACGGCGCTCGCCGTGGTCGAGATGGAGAACGGCGTTCGCGCCTTGTACGAGGGCTCGAAGACCAACGCCTCGACCATCAGCCCGTGGGAGGAGGAGTACTGGCGCGTCGAGTGCCGTGACGGGACCCTCGAGCTCGATCGGCGCCACCTGCGACTGCTCCGCGGCGCCGCCAGGGAGGCCCCGACGGTCGAAGAGCTCGCGCTCGACGACGGCTCGACGTGGCTGAACCCGCTGCTCGCCGAGCAGTTCGTGCGCTGGCTCGACGGCGGTCCCCCGGTCGCGACGCGCATCGAGGACTCGTTCCATGACACCGCGCTGACCATGGCTGCGATCGAGAGCGCGCACACCGGGCGTGCCATCGACGTCCCCGCCTACACGCGCGAGCACCTGGACGCGGCCGCCGAGGAGCTCGGGGTCCCGGCGTGAGCACGGTCGTCCTCGTCGGGACGCTGGACACGAAGGGCACCGAGCTCGACTTCGTCCGTGGTCGGCTGCGCGAGCTGGGCGTCGACGTGCTGGTCGTCGACGCGGGCGTGCTGGACCAGTCCGCGTGGCGGGCCGACGTGACCGCGGACCAGGTCGCGGCGGCGGGTGGCGCGCACCGCGCGGTGCTGGCGGCGGCCCGCGATCGCTCGGCGGCGATGGCCGCCATGCGCCTCGGCGTCCTGGCAGTGGTGACGGACCTGCAGCGGCGTGGTCGCCTCGACGGGATCCTCGCGATCGGCGGGAGTGGTGGGGCCTCCCTCGCGGCGGCGGCCATGCAGGCACTCCCGGTGGGCGTGCCCAAGCTGATCGTGTCGACGATGGCCGCCGGCGACACCCGGCCGTACGTCGGCGAGAGCGACATCGCGATGCTGTATCCGGTGGTCGACATCGCCGGGCTGAACCGGCTGTCGCGGCAGGTCCTGGGCAACGCCGCGGCGGCCATTGCGGGCATGGTTCGGGCCGCCGAGGGCGGCGCCGCCGAGCGCGCGACGAACGGCGCCGACGAACGGCGGCTGATCGGGGCGACGATGTTCGGGGTCACCACTCCCTGCGTGACCGCGGCACGCGAGCGGCTCGAGGCGCTCGGCTACGAGGTCCTCGTGTTCCACGCGACCGGGACCGGCGGCAGGGCGATGGAAGCGCTGGTCCGGAGCGGCTTCCTGGCCGGCGTCCTCGATGCCACGACCACCGAGCTCGCCGACGAGCTGGTCGGCGGGGTGCTCTCGGCAGGACCGGACCGGCTGACGGCGGCCGGCGTCACCGGCATCCCCCAGGTCGTGTCGCTGGGCGCCCTCGACATGGTCAACTTCGGGCCGCGCGAGAGCGTGCCCGCGCGCTTTCGGAGTCGGCGGCTCTATGAGCACAATGCGTCGGTGACGCTCATGCGGACGTCGGTCGACGAGTGCCGCGAGCTGGGCCGAATCGTGGCCGGGAAGCTCAACGCCGCCAGCGGGCCGACGAGCGTGTTCATCCCGCGTGGCGGCGTGTCGATGATCGACGTCCCGGGAGGGCCGTTCCACGATCCGGCGGCGGACGCCGCCCTTTTCACCGGTCTCCTTGGCCACCTCGGCCGCCGGGACCGAGTTGTCGACCTGCCGGTCCAATTCAACGGGCCCTCGGTCGGCCCCGGCCGTGCCAAAGGTTCCCCCAAGCC
>CAYXVP010000254.1:0-3463 GCA_964468305.1 uncultured Anaerolinea sp.
TCCCGAACGCGAACACGATCGTCATCGACCGGGCGGACACGCTCGGCCTGGCCCAGCTGTATCAGCTCCGGGGTCGAGTCGGGAGATCCTCCAGGCGCGCGTATGCGTATCTCCTGTACCGGCGTCGTGAGCGGATGAGCGAGGAGGCCAGGAAGCGCCTCCAGGCCATCTTCAACGCATCCGAGCTCGGCGCCGGCTTCCAGATCGCGCTGTCCGACCTCGAGATCCGCGGCGCCGGCAACATCCTCGGCGGCGAGCAGTCGGGGCATATGGCCGCGGTCGGGTTCGATCTCTATGCGCGGTTGCTCGCCGAGGCGGTCGAGGAGCGCAAGGCGACCCGGGAGAATCGCGCTCCCGTGCTGGTCCCGCAGCAGGCGGTCGTCGATCTCCCGCTCGAGGCGCACCTGCCCGACGACTACGTCACCGACGAGGCCCAGAAGCTCGAGCTGTACCGGCGTCTCGCCAACGCTCGGGCCCCGGCCGACGTGGCCGCGTTCCGGCACGAGGTCATGGACCGATTCGGGCCGATGCCGGTGCCGGTCCAGCGCCTCGCCGAGGTTGCCGAGCTCCGCCTCGCGGCAGAGGCGGCAGGCATCGCCTCGATCTCGCGCGAGGAGGGCCAGCTCGTGGTCCGCTTCGGTGCCGGGCTGTCGCGGGCGACGGCAATTCGGCTGATCACCCCCGGCTCGCTGCCAGGTGTGCGCGCCGCGGACGTGACGTTCGCCTCGAACCAGGTCCGCATCCGGCTCCCGAAGGATCCGCTCAAGGGCTGGCAGCTGACCCAGGCGATCGTGGCTCGCCTCGGCGCCGAGCGAGCGCACATCGATGCCGAGACGATCGCCGCCATGCGGCCGGAGCGACCCGAGCCAACGAGCCGGGCCAACCCGTACGGCCCGGCACGGCGCCCGGACTTCGACGAACCGATCTGATGGCGCGGATCGCGCTCGAGCTCGACGGCGGGGACGCGCGAGTCCTCCGCGGAGCGCTGCTCGCAGCCCGGGCTACGGAGCTCGCCGAGGTTCACCGGCGCGGCTTCCGCCACTCGTACGGCAAGGCGTCGGACTCTGCCCGCGAGTCGATGTCCGCCGAGGTCGAGCATCACAGACGTCGCATCGAACTCTTGGACCGCCTGATCGAGGCGCTCGCCACCGCCGACTGACGAGTCGGGTCTGGCATCCTGCGGGCATGCCAGTCCCGCTGGAGGAGTTGCTGCCTTTCCTCGTCGGGTCGATCCTGATCACGATCGTGCCCGGCGCCGACATGGCACTGATCATGCGCCAGGTCTTCCTCGGCGGGACCGCCCTTGCCCAACGAACCATTTACGGCAACCTGACCGGGCTCGTCGTCCACGCGACCGCGCTCGCGGTCGGGCTGTCGGCGCTCCTGGTCGCGTCGGCGGAGGCGTACACGGTCGTCAAGATCGCCGGCGCCGTCTACCTCGTCTATCTCGGGTCGCAGTCGCTCCTGGCGGCGTGGCGCGCCGGCCGGGCGCGTGAGGCGCGTGGCGACCCTGCGAGCGTCGAGGCCAGGCCGCGAACGATCCCGTCGATGCGGACCGCCTACTTCCAGGGCGTCGTCAGCACGGTGCTCAACCCGAAGCCGGCGCTGCTGTTCCTGACCTACCTGCCCCAGTTCGTCGACTCGTCGCGACCGGTCCTGCCACAGATCATGTTCCTTGCCGGTGTGCACATCGTGATCGGCCTGATCTGGCTGACCATCTACGCCCACCTCGTCCATCGCGCGCACCGGACGCTGACTCGAGCCGATGTCAAGCGCTGGCTCGACGGCGCCACGGGTGCCGTCCTGATCGCGCTCGGGCTGCGGGTGGCGATCGAGCAGCGGTAGGCGCAATCGGGCAGCCGGAGCGCGCGGCCCTGCGCGCCTATCCTCGCCGGATGGAGCCTCGCGTCAGCTTGGTGACCCTCGGCGTCGCCGACCTCGAGCGATCGCGCGCGTTCTACGAGGCCCTCGGCTGGCGGAGCGACTCCAGGCCCGAGGACGGCGTCGTCTTCTTCCAGTCGGGCTCCATGGTGTTCGGGCTGTGGACCCGCGACGAGCTGGCGAAGGACAGCGAAGTCTCGGATGCCGGTGGCTGGGGAGGCATCACCCTCGCCTACAACGTGCCCTCGCCGGCCGCCGTCGACGCCTTCCTGGCGAGGGCCCGCGAGGCGGGCGCCACGATCGCACGCGCCGGTGGCGAGACGTTCTGGGGCGGCTACAACGGCGTCTTCATCGACCTCGACGGCCACCCCTGGGAGATCGCCCACAACCCGTTCTGGACCGTGGCCGATGACGGCGACGTGACCCTGCCGAAGGCGCCGGTGAGCTCCTGACCGCCATCTCGGCGGCATCGGGCGGGCTGTGGTCGGCCGAGCGACGCCCGCTCACCGTCGGCCTCGTGCTCACGATCACGCTGGTCGCCGCCGAGGCCCTGGCGGTCTCGACCGCGATGCCGATCGTTGCGGGAGAGCTCGGCGGCCTCGAGTTCTATGGACTCGTCTTCTCTGGATTCACGGCCTCATCGCTCGTCGGCATCGTCGTCGCCGGGCTCCTCATCGACCGCCGGGGCATCGTGACCCCGTTCGTGCTGGGCCTCGCGATGTTCGCCCTGGGCCTGACGATCGCCGGCGCGGCTGTCTCCATGCCGATGCTCATCGCCGGGCGGCTCGTGCAGGGCCTGGGTGGCGGGGCGATCCCGCCGATCGCCTACGTCGCGATCGGGCGGAGCCTCCCCGAGCGACTGCGACCGCAGATGTTCGCGACCCTGTCGACCGCGTGGATCCTGCCGGGCATCTTCGGGCCGGCGATCGCCGGCATCGTCGCCCAGGAGCTGAACTGGCGACTCATCTTCTTCGGGCTGCTGCCGCTCATCCTGGTGTCCGGATCGCTCGCCTACCGGGGGCTCGCGCCGCTGCGCCACGAGCCGGCCGTCGCCTCGTCCGGCTCCACGTCCACGCGGGTCCGCAACGGCGTGATCATGGGTATCGGCGTCATCCTCGCGACGACGGGCCTCCAGGCGCCAGCGCCGGTCGTGGTTGCCGTCGTGGGGGTGCCAGGTCTGCTCGTCGCGATCTGGGCGTTCCACGCGCTCGCACCGCCGGGCACCTTCCGGGCAGCGCCGGGCTATCCCACCGCTGTCCTGCTGCGGGGCGTCCTGACGTTCGCTTTCTTTACGGTGGACGTGAACGTCTCACTGCTCCTCCAGGAGCTCCGACACTGGACGGCCTTCGAGGCGGGCATCGCGCTGACCGCGGCCACGGTGTCGTGGACGGTGGGCTCCTGGACACAGGCGCGTCTCACCTCGCGATACACGCACGAGCAGTTCGTGCGCGTCGGGTTCCCGGTCGTCGCGTTTGGCGTCGGCGCGCTCGGGCTGATCCTGCTCCCCGAAGTCCCAGCGTGGCTGTCCGTTCCGATCTTCGCCTTCCCCGGCTACGGCATGGGCCTGGCCTACGCGCCGTTT
>CAYXVP010000255.1:0-3456 GCA_964468305.1 uncultured Anaerolinea sp.
GGCCAGAAGGCCGCCGCGAGCGTCGCGGCGGCCACGTCGAGGACGCCGACGTCGCCGGCCTGGGCCGCATCGGCGACCAGGACGGCGATCGCCTTGTCGGGCGGACGCTGTTTCGCGGCGAACAGCCGCCCGAGGCCACCCGGCGTCTCGAGCGAGACGCCGATCCCGTAGACCGTGTCAGTGGGGAAGGCGACGATGCCGCCGGACTGGAGGACGCGGCCAGCCTCGGCGCGAGCCTCCGGGCCGTCCGCGAACCGCCGCGCCACCACCCGCGAAACGCTTCAGTCCGCGGGCCGGCGCAGCACGGCCACCCGGGGCAGCCCGCCAAGGTCCTTCTCGACGTCGCAGGCCCAGCCGGGCAGCCGCTCGGCGACGAGCGCCCGGAGGCCGGACTCCTGGTCGCCACCGATCTCGAGCAGGGCCACGCCGCCGTCCGCGAGGGCGCTCTCGAGCTGCTGCAGGAGCCTCGCGATCACCGCGAAGCCGTCAACCCCACCGTCGAGGGCGAGCCGCGGCTCGAACGACGCGGCGATCGGCAGGGTCGAGATGGCCTCGCTTCGAACGTAGGGCAGGTTCGCGGCGACGACGTCCCACCGGCGCGTCTCGTCCTCGGGCAGCAGGTCGGCCGTCTCGAACGCGATTCGATCGCCGACGGCGTGGGCGACCGCGTTTTCGCGCGCCAGCTGGAGGGCATCGTCCGCGACGTCGCTGGCAACCAGCTCGACCTCGTCGAGCATCTTCCGCCGCCGGAGGAGCACCGCCAAGGTCACGACGACGGCCCCGGAGCCCACGCCGACGTCGATGACGCTCACGCGCGGCGACCCGAGGGGCCGCGGCGCGCCGATCAGGCGGCGGACGATCTCGAGCTCGGCGAGGTCGACGAGGCGCTCCGTCTCGGGTCGCGGGATGAGCGCCCGAGCGTCCACCCCGAAGGCGAGGCCGCGGAACTCCTTGACGCCACGGATGTAGGCCACCGGCTCGCCACGGACGCGCCGATCGAGCAGGGCCCCGAACCGTTCGGCCGCACCATCGCCGACGGGCGCGTCGGTGTGCGCGATGACCGCCGTCCGATCCGTGTCGAGGGCGCTCCCGAGCAGCAGCTCGGCGTCGAGCCGCGCCGTGTCCGAGCCCGACGCACGGAGCCGGACGATGCCGGCATCGAGCAGCTCGCGGACCGTTGCCATCATGCGCGCCGAGACTCAGCCCGGTGCGCCGCTCTCGACGAGGGCGGCGAGACGCTCGGCCTGGTCGGTGGTGATGAGCGTGTCGATGAGCTTGTCGAGGTCGCCGCTCATGACCCGTGGCAGGTTGGACAGGTCCATACCGACTCGATGGTCCGTGACGCGGTCCTGCGGGTAGTTGTAGGTCCGGATCTTGTCCGCCCGATCGCCCGCGCCGATCATCGACCGCCGCGCCGCCGAGTCCGCCTCGCGCTGCTTCTGACGCTCCGCCTCCTGGAGCCTGGCCCGGAGCACCGCCAGCGCCTTCGCCTTGTTCTTGTGCTGGCTCTTCTCGTCCTGGATCTCCACGACCATGCCCGTCGGCAGATGCGTGATTCGCACCGCCGAGTCGGTGGTGTTGACGGATTGCCCGCCCGGGCCGGACGAGCGCTTGACGTCGATGCGCAGGTCCCTGTCCTCGTCGATCTCGACCTCGGCCTCCTCCACCTCGGGCATCACCACGACCGTTGCCGTTGACGTGTGGATCCGACCCGACGACTCGGTCTGGGGGACGCGTTGCACGCGGTGCGTGCCGCCCTCGAACTTGAGGCGCGAGTACGCGCCGTCGCCGGAGATCTCGACGATGGCCTCCTTGACGCCGTTGATTCCGGTCTCGTTGAGGCTCATGACTTCCGCCCGCCAGCCGTGGTTACGGGCGTAGTTGAGGTACATCCGCAGCAGCTCGGCCGCGAAGAGGGCGGCCTCCTCGCCACCCGCGCCGGCGCGGATCTCGACGATCACGTTGCCGTCGTCGGCCGGGTCGCGCGGGAGCAGCAGGACCTTGAGCTCGCCGACGAGGCGCGCCTCGTCGGCGTCGAGCCGCTCGATCTCCTCCCTGGCGAGGCCGCGCATCTCGTCGTCCGAGGCCTCGTCGCGCAGCGCGCGTGCGCCGGCGAGCTCGTCGCGGACCTTGCGCAGCTCGCGGTATGCCTCGACGACCGGCTCCAGCCGCGCGATCTCCTGGCCGAGTCGCTTGAGGGCCTCGACGTTCCGGGAGGTCTCGGGCAGGGCGAGCTCGGCGTTGAGGTCGTCGTACTGGCGGGCGACCTCGTCGAGGCGGGTGTCGAGGCCGGCGCCGGCGGTCAACGGCGTGCTCCGGGCAGCCCTGCCGGGGGCGACTGGCAGCCGGATCGCCGCTTCGCGTGGCCGGCTGCGCGCCTCACGCGACCGCGGCTGCCGGATCGGGGAGTCGCTCGCGCTCCGGCAGCTCCGAGCCGTTCGGAACCGGCTCGCCGTCCGCTTCGAGGGCCTGCTCCATGGACACGATGGCAACCTCGATCTGGTCGTCGGTCGGTCGCTTCGTGGTGATCATCTGGACGAGGATCCCAGGCGCCATGATCGCCCGGACGACCGGGTTCGAACGATGCTTCGCCCCGAAGCGCAGGATCTCGTACCCCACCCCCGCGATCACCGGGATCAGCAGCAGGCGCCCGCCGATCATCACGACCGGGTTGTCGCGGCCCAGGAAGCCGAACAGCAGCACCGACAGCAGGATCACCACGACGAGGAACTCGGTGCCGCAGCGGGGGTGCGCCGTCGGGTACTTGCGCACGGCATCGGTCGTCAGTGGATCGCCGGCCTCGAGCGCGTGGATCGTCATGTGCTCCGCGCCGTGATACTCGAACACGCGGCGGATGTCCGGCGCCCGCGCGATCAGGGCGAGATAGCCGAGGAAGATCGCGACCCGGATCAGGCCCTCGGTGAGGTGCTGGACCCAGCCCGACTCGGCCTTCGCGGTCGTGACCGCCGCCAGGAACAGCGGCAGCAGGAAGAAGACGCCGACACCGACGACGAGCGTCAGCCCCAGCATCAGCGCCACGGAACCCCGCCCGAGCTCGATGCCCTCGGCGCTCGCCTGGATGTTCGCGCTGCGGATGAGCCAGCGCGTCCCGACGATCAGCGTCTCGTAGAGCACGATCAGGCCGCGCAGGAACGGCGTCTTCGCAAATCGCCACGCATGCGGGCCCTTGTCGAGCGTCTCAGACGCCCACACGATGTGGCCGTCGGGATGCCGGAAGGCAACCGCGATCGCGTCGCGGCCGCGCATGAGGACGCCCTCGATCAGCGCCTGGCCCCCGTAGCTGAACCGTGCCATGCGGGGAGTCTAGGCCGCGGCGGAGTTCGATTCGCCCGGAGTCCCGACGGAGCGGGCCGTGACGGACCTAGGCCCGGACCTGGCGCTCCAGGCGCTTCTGGAAGCGCTCGACCTGGCCGGCCGTGTCGATGATCGTCTGCT
>CAYXVP010000256.1:0-3423 GCA_964468305.1 uncultured Anaerolinea sp.
CCAGCCGCTCGACCTGCTCCATCGTCGAGCGGTGCCAACCCGCGCGCCGCTCTCGACGCTCCGGGTCGCGCGACTCACGCCCGTCGAGCGGCGGATCCTCGGCGAGCAGGTCCGTGTATGCCCGCACCACCGCGAGCGGCGTCCGGAGCTCGTGCGTGACGAGTGCAATCAGCTCGGCCCGGGCGTCGTCGATCTTCTTGAGCTCGGCGGCCCGCTCCTCGGCCTCCTTCTGCATCCGGCCCTTCTCGACGATGCCCGCGAGGAGGTCGGCGATCGCCCGCAGGTGGGCCACGTCCGACGCGCTGAAGTCGCGATGCTGCTCGGTCTGGACGTTGAGGACTCCCACGATCCGGTCGTTCCAGACCAGCGGTACGGACAGCATCGAGGCCACGAACCGGCGCTGGTCGATGCCGCGGACCCAGAGGAAGCGCTCGTCGCGGCTGACGTCCGGGATGACGAGCGGCTCTCGTGTCTCTGCGACGCGGCCGGTCACCCCGGCGCCGAACGGGACCCGGGCGCGGCCGATCTGGTAGCGGTCGAGGCCGTTCGTCGCGGCGAGCGTCAGATTCTCGGCATCGCGATCGAGCAGGTAGAGCGATGAGACGCTCGCGCGCAGCGCGTCGCGCGTCTCATCGACGACCGTCTCGAGCAGCTCCTCCCACGTGCGGGCGGTCGTGGCCATCCGCGCCACACGGTGGATGAATCGGAGCTGGTCGAGCTGCTCCGCGTTCGGTTCGCGCTCGATCGGCGCTCGCTCCGAGGTTGTCTCGGCGTCCGCCTGCGTGGTTTCCGTCACCCCGCCACGATACCCGAGGCCTACGCGACGGCCGCCGAGCGGGCTCGGCCAGTGCGGACCAGCGCCGCGGCCAGGCGCTCGTAGTCGACGGGCTCGTTGTAGCGCTGCGCGGAGATCCGGATGAAGCCGCTGGCCGTTGCCCCGTCCGGTCCGCGCGCGGCGCGCACCGGGAAGGCGACAGCCGGGACCTCGATCCCGTCGTCGAGCGCGAGCGAGGTGGTCAGCGCCTTCGCCTCGTCGTCGCTCAGCGGCGCAGGCAGGGCGATCGAGGCCATGGAGCCGATCATCGATTCGGGCGCGATCGGCTCGGTCCCGAGGGCGTCGTGGAGGAGCCTGCGCCCGGCGAGCGCCATCTCCCGGTTGGCGGCCATGTGCGCCGGCCAGCCGCCCGACCGCAGGCCGGCGATGACCCGGAATGCCTCGGGGAGGGACAGGAACGCCGTCAGGTTGAGCGTGCCCTGCCAGTCGAACTCCTTCCACAGCGGCGGCCTGTCGGTCCGCGGGTCGTTGCGGCCGTGGCTCGTGACCAATGGCAGCACATGGTCCCGGCGGTCCTCGCGGACGACGAGCACGCCGGCGGTCTTCGGTCCGCACAGCCACTTGTGGCCGTTCCCCGTCCAGTAGGCGGCACCGAGGGCCTCGAGGTCGATCGGCACCATGCCCGGCGCGTGGGCGGCGTCGACGACCGTGTCGACGCCCATGCGGTCGAGCTCACGAACGAGGGTATCGATCGGGAAGACAAGCCCGCTCGGGCTCGTGACGTGGCTGATCAGGGCAACGCGCGTCCGCGGCGTGACCGCGGCCAGGTGGGCCTCGACGACCTCCTGCGGGTGCCGGATCGGGAGCGGGACGCGGACCCGGACGACCCGGGCCTTGGCCCGCTCGGCGGCGGCATCGAGCTGGTTGAGCGTGGCGTTGTACTCATGGTCATTGGTCAGCAGCTCGTCGCCCGGTCGCAGCCGCAGCGAGGCGAGTACCGTGGCCACGCCGCTCGTCGCGTTGGGCACGACGACCATGCCTTCGGGATCTGCGTTGAGAAACGCCGCAACCTCGCGACGGGCGGAATCCATGCGCCCCTCGAGCTCCCGATCGAAGAAGCGGATCGGGTCGGCCTCCATCTCCCGGATGAGCCCAGCCTGGTACTCGAGGACGGGCCGCGGACAGGCGCCGAACGTTCCGTGGGTCAGGAAGGTGATCGCGGGATCGAAGTCCCACGGGCTCTCTGAGGAGTAGGGCCGCACCGTCGGAGGATAGCGACGAGCGGGCCGGCCGAGCCCGGGCGTGCTCTCACTCCAGCTCGAGCTTTGACCCTTCGGCCGTCTTCGGGTAGAGTATTGTGTCTTCGCGGGGTGGAGCAGCGGCAGCTCGTCGGGCTCATAACCCGAAGGTCGGAGGTTCGAATCCTTCCCCCGCAACCAATCCGCAATCACCCCAGAACCCCGGGTCCCGACCACCCGGGGTTCTTCTTGTTCGTGCCGCTGATCCTGCAGCCGCGCCGCCGTTGTGGCCTGCTGAGCGCGGTCGACGCTCTCCGCTACTCCCAGCGGAACGTGCGTACCGTCAGGCCGATGGCGGCGAGCGCCCAGACGCCTAGGATCGCGGCTGGGTTGATCGCGCTCACGACCCGGTCGAGGCCGCTGTCGAGCGAGATTCGCATGAGCTCCGCGAGGGCGTTCGCGGGCAACGCGCCCGCGAGGACCCGGAGCGGCTCCGGCAGCTGGTCGATGGGCAGGACGATGCCGCCGAGCATGAGGAAGCCGAGGAACAGGCCGTTCGCGAGCGCGAGCGTCGCCTCGGCGCGAAGCGTGCCGGCGAGGAGCAGGCCGAGGCCGACGAACGCCGCCGTTCCGAGCAGCACGGCGAACGCGAACAGCGCCGGCGACCAGCCACTCCCGGGTACCCAGCCGAGGACGAGCGTCGCCACCACGATGATGGCGGCGACCTGCACGACCTCGAGGACCAGCACCGACGTCACCTTCGCCGCGACGAGGCCCCAGCGTGGGAGCGGCGCCCCGCCCAGGCGCTTCAGGACCCCGTAGGAGCGGTCATAGGCGGTCGCGATCCCCAGGTTCACGAGGCCGCTCGCGATGATCCCGAGGGCGATCGCGCCTGGGACGAGAAAGGACGGGCCCCGCGGCCCGGTCGGAAAGCTCGGGCTCTCCTGGGTCGAGGCGAAGAACAGCAGGACCGCGATCGGAATGACGATCGTCACGAGGATGTTCTCGCCGCGCCGGGATGTCAGCCGCAGGTCGTGCGCGGCGAGTGCGGCCACGGATCGGTAGACCGGCGCCGGTCGGCTCACGCGACGGCCTCGACGTCGGCATCACCGGTGAGCTCGAGGTAGCGCTCCTCGAGCGAGGCCGCTCCGGCACGCAGCTCGACGATGAGCAGCCCCTCGCGGGCTGCCCAGGCAGCGAGATCCGCCACGACGTCCGCCGACGCCGCGCCCGGTCCGATCTCGTAGGCCGTTCCGCTCGAGCCCGCTGCGCGCAGCTGGACGCCGCGATCGCGGGCGCGGAGCCGCCCGGTCAGCGTTTCCAGCGCGGCAGCAGGTGCCGGCGCATGCAGCCGGAAGCGGATGGCCGTCGAGCCGCCGGTCAGCAGCTCCTCGGGCGATCCTTCTGTGG
>CAYXVP010000257.1:0-3414 GCA_964468305.1 uncultured Anaerolinea sp.
GAGACCTTGTCTACGCACATCGCCCGGATCGGCCCCTCGAGGCGAACCTGGTTGCTGGCCCGACTGTCGGCGGGCGTGGCGGTCCTGGGTCCGTTCCTGCTGTACCTGTTCCATCGGCCACTGTGTGCCGTGGCCCGGGTCACCGAGATCAACCCCGGCTCGCAGGCGTGCCCGACCACGATCCCTGACGTGACGGTCACGCCGCGCGCGATCGTCATCGCGGTCGTCCTCGGGGTGGGCGTGCTGCTCCTGCTGCGCGAGCTGTTCGCCGTCGCCGAGGAAGCGCCCGGGGCCGGCGGCGGCATCGCCCGCTGGTGGCGCGCGGCCGCGGTCGCGGCGGGCACGACGATCACATTCCTCATCGCGTCGAGCGTTCTCAGCGACGCGCGCGGACTCGAGCTGACGAGCATCCCGGTCGAGCCGATTGCGCTCGTCGTGATCATCGCGTTGTCGCCCGTTGCCGCGTACGTCGCCACGGCGCGAGATTCGCGCCGATTCGTCACCGGGGCGCTCGGGGCGATGGCGTTCTGGTTCGTGGTCTGGTACCCGAACGTTTCCGCGCTGCCGTTGCCGGCGGCGCTCCACAACGCCTACCAGGGCTTCCTGCCCACGGACCTCTACCCGTTCCAGTTCTGGGTCCTGCAGGGAGCCCGGCCGCAGGCACCGGCCCTCTTCGCCCTGGGCCCGGCGATCATGTTCGCCTCGCTCACGTTCATGGCCGTCGTGGTCGGCTACAGCGCCTGGTCGTGGCGAATCGCGCTCGCGGAACGGAAGCGAGACGCCGCCGCCGAGCGCGATGGGCGGGGCTGGGCCGCCGGCTCCGGCTAGGGTTCGGGCCCGGCTCCGGCGCGGCTCCGGCTCCGGGACCGGGCTACGGAACCCCGACGCGAGCGGCAACCACGCCAGGGTCGGCGTTCGGCCAGGCTGCAACGAGCGGGACGCGCGGCGAGGGCGGGATGGGGGCGTGGAATCCGGGCGGCAGCTGGCCCTGGCTGGCCAGGCGGCGGATCACGAAGCCGTAGTAGTCCTCGACCTTGGCGGTAACCCGCTCCCAGCTGTATTCCTGGGCGCGGGCCAGGCCGGAGCGGCCCATCGCCTCGCGCATGTCGTCGTTGGCGAGGAGGGTGGCCAGGGCGCCGGCGATCGCCTTCGGCTTGCCCGGCGGCACGAGCAGGCCCTCCCGTCCGCGGCGGACCACGCCCTTGTAGCCGTGGATGTCGCTGCACACGATGGCCGTCCCGGCGGCCATCGCCTCGAGCAGGACGATCCCGAACGATTCGCGCCCCGTGGCCGGTGAGCAGTACACGTCGGCCGTCTTGAAGAGGGCGTCGCGCTCGTCGTCGCTGACGCGGCCGAGGAACTCGACGCCACCGAGCTTGCGCGTGGCAAGGTAGCGGCGCACCTCCTTTTCCTGCGGCCCGCCACCGACGACCAGCAGGCGGCACTCGCATCCGGTCTTGCGCAGGATGCGGTACGCCTTGAGCAGGTCGAGCACGCCCTTGCGCGGCTCGAACCGGCCGACGAACAGGATGTTCTTCGTGCCGTCCTGCCAGCGCGCGATGGGCACGGCGCGAGCGAGCCGGGCGGTGTCGACGCCATTCGGGATGACCTTGTAGTCGCCCGGGAAGAAGCGCTCGACGAAGTGGCGGGCGACAGCCGAGACGGCGATCCGGCCGTGGATCCGGCCGATCGAAGGACGCATCAGCCGCGACCCGAGCTGGTACGCGGGCGAGAAGCCGCCGAAGGCGTGGAAGGTCGCCACGTTGACGCTGTTCGACAGGCCGAGGACGACGAGCGACAGGAAGGGCACGAACGGCTCGTGGAAGTGGAGCACGTCGAACTGCTCGCGATCGAGGACGTCGCGAACCTGGGACAGGAAGCGCGGCGATACGGTGATCGTCCCGACCGAGCCATTGGCGGGCATCGAGAAGCCGCGCCCGATGCGGATGACGTCGCCCTCGGATGCTCGCTGACGGCCGTGGCTGCTGCTGATGATCCGGACGTCGTGGCCTCGCAGCCGCAGGTTCTCGTACAGGTAGCGGACGTGCTGGTTCACGCCGCCCGGCAGCGGGTAGATGTAGGGCGTGACGAGCCCGATCTTCACGAGGCCCTGTCCCGCTCCCGCGGGTAGCCGAGGTCGCGGCGCGAGCCGTCGCGGCGCACGCGTCCACGGACGCTCGCGCGCACGTCGCGGCCGTACTTGCGCAGCTGCCGGCCGAACGTGCCGAGCTGCGCGCCGGCCGGGTGGAAGGTGCCGTGGTGGTGCGTCTCGCCGGCGGCGAGTGCCGCCCGCAGCGCCGCGCCGTCGTGGCCCGCGAAGGTCGTGAAGCCCACGCCGATCGCCTCGAGGGAGTGGGCGTCGGAGTTGCCCACGCGGGCGAGACCGTGCTCCTCGGCGAAGCGGACCACGCGACCGTGCCACGGCCGTCCGAGCGTGGTCGGGTTGAACGCCTCGATGGCGTCCGGCCGGAACCGCGGCTCGTCGGCGAGCAGCCGCCGCAGCACGAAGCCCTGCGCGCAGAGCGGATACGGCACGAGCGGGTGCGCCGGGATCGCGATGCCACCCTGGTCGTGGATCGCGGCAATGGTCGAGCGCAGCGAGCGGAACGGCTTGATCGGCGTCTCGATCCAGAGGGCCAGGAGGTGCCCGCCGAGGGTCGTGACCTCCTCGCCGACGATCACCTCGACCCGAAGGCCGCGATCGCGTGCCATCGCCCGTCCGGCGAGCGCGGCATCGATGCGCTCGTGGTCGGTGATGGCGATGACGTCGAGGTCGGTGTTCCGCTCGACATGGTCCAGGATGTCGACGACTCCGGCGGTGCCGTCGGACGCCAGCGTATGGATATGCAGGTCGGCGCGACCGAGCCGCTCGGTCATCGAGCCGCCTCGCGACCGAGCCTGTCTGGGGCGTCGCCAGGCGTGGATGGGCCGGCGACGGTGGTCGCGGTGGCCGGAGAAGCCGGCGCGCGCTCGAGGTCGGGCCAGATCGGATGGAAGACGGCGAGCCACTGTTCGGGCGCCTCGGCCACGAACCGCTCGAAGGCACGTGCCTCCGCCGCGAGGTACGCGGTGACTCGCTCGCGTCGCGTGCCCCCGGCCGGGAACGGCACCGGCTGCAGATCCGCGTGGTAGACGCCGTCGTCGTCGCGCCACACGCCGAAGACGTAGGGCGTGATCCCGGTCTCGAGCGCGAGCAGCGCCGGACCGGCGGCGAGCGGCGCCGGCACCCCGAACAGCTCGGTGGCGATGCCGCCGCCGGTGATGTCGCGGTCGCCGAGCAGGCCGACCGTTTCGCCTCGCTCCAGCGCCTCTCGGAGGAGCCGCTTGGCCGCGCTCAGTTCGATCAGCTCCATGCCGAGCCGCCGCCTCGTCCCGACCATGTATGCCTGCAGGTCCGGGTCGGCGATCGTCTCG
>CAYXVP010000258.1:0-3386 GCA_964468305.1 uncultured Anaerolinea sp.
GTCTTGCCGGCACAGAAGGCGCAGACCTTCCGGCGACGTCGGTCGCGGTAGAAGTCGTCGCGCTTGGTGCGGGAGCGGGATGGGGCGGGCATCGGTCAGTGGTCTCCTGGAGTTCAGAACGGGAGCTCGTCGATCTCGGTGTCGTCATACCCGCCCGGCGCGCGGCCGGACGGGCCAGTCGCGCCAGCGGGAGCGCCCGTCGGGGCGCCCCCGAACGTGCCCTCGGCGGCCTCGCGCTTGTCGAGCCCGAGGACGGTGTCGGCGGTGATGTCGAGCGACAGGCGCTTCTGGCCGTCATTGGCCTCGTACTCGCGGGTCCGGAAGCGGCCGTCGACGAACACGCGGCTGCCCTTGCGCAGGCTCTCCGCGGCGCGCTCACCGCGATCACCCCAGACGCTCACGCGGAACCAGTCCGTCGACTCGATCCACTCGCCGGTCTGCTGGTTCTTGGTCGACTGGTTGACCGCAACGGTGAAGCTGGCGACGGGACGCCCGTTCGGGGTGTAGCGCAGCTCGGGGTCGCGCCCGAGGTTGCCGATGATCTGGATCTTGCTCAGCGCCATCTGTCGACCCTCTCAGTCGATCGCGGCCGGAGCCGCCTCGCTCTCCGACTCGTCGATCCGCTCGCGCCCATCATCCTCTTCTTCCTCGTCCTCCGCGGAGGGAAGCGGCGCCTCATCGGCCGAGGTCGAGTCCCGCATCGCGCGGGCCGGCCGTTCCTGGCGCACGATGAGGTGGCGCAGGACCTCCTCGGTGATGAGGATGCCCCGCTCCAGCTCGGCGATGACCGGGGTCGGCGCCTCGAAGACGACGATGTGGTAGGCGCCCTCGCGGTGGCGGTCGATGGCGTAGGCGAGCCGGCGGCGGCCCCACGGGGCGACCTTGATGATCTGGCCGCCCGCGGCGGTGATCTGCCGGGTGGTGCGATCGATGATCGCGGCGATTCGCTCGTCCGGCGCTTCCGGACTGAAGACCAGCATGAGCTCGTAGCGGCGCACGGCCGAGGACGCTCCTTCCTGTGGGTATGCCCCGCGCTCGATCGACGATCGGCCGGAGCAGAAAGGTGAGTGCGGGAGTCTAGCACGGCACCTCGGCGAGCCCGGTGCGCGCTGTCCGGTCCGGTGGGGTTTGATCCGAACCGGAGCAGGGTGCGAACCCGGATGTATCCTCTGCCGTCTCTACGCCCAATTCGTCCAGGGGGTCCCGTGGCCGAAACCCGCATCCTGCTCCTGGGGGCCGGGAGCGAGACGCTGACCAAGGTCCTCGGCAAGCCCGGACGCGCGTTGACCCGGATCGAGGATCCGGAGAAGCTCGCCGCGGCGGCGGCCGAGCACGACGTGGTCGTCCTCGACAGCGTCCCTCTGCCGCGAACCATCACCGACCTCGCCAAGGCGTTGCGGGGCAACGCGGACCTGGCCGAGGTCCCGATCCTCGCGATCACGTCGAGCGACGACGTCGAGGAGCGGATCGGATTGCTGGAGGCCGGCGCCGACGACGTCATGATCCGGCCGATCGACGAGCGCGAGCTCGACGCTCGGGTCGAGGCCCTCGACCTGCGGCACCGACGTTCGAAGGAGCTCCGGCCGAGCACCCTGGTCGCGGCCACCCGCCGCCCCGGCCGACGCCTCGTCGTCGTCTACTCGCCGAAGGGCGGCGTCGGCACCACGACGGTCGCGGTCAATCTGGCGCTGGCGATCGGGGCGCGCATGCCCGACGCGTCGGCCGTGGTCGACCTGACGCCGATGGGCGGCCACGTTGCCACCCACCTCGACATCCGGCCGAAGCTGACGATCGCGGACCTCATCCGCGACAGCCAGGGCCTCATCAGCCCGGAGATCCTCCGCTCGACGTACCTGACCCGCCACGAACGCGGCGTCCAGGTCCTCGCCGGCTCGCCGAATCCCGCGACTTCGCCGCTCATGTCGGGGGAGGAGGCGTCCCGGACGCTGGAGGGGCTGCTCGCCGCCGTACCCAACGTGGTGGCCGACCTCGGCTCGCAGCTCGACGAACGCGTCATGTCGTCGATGGAGGCGGCCGACGACGTGGTGGTCGTGGTCACGCCGGACTTCCCGACGCTCAAAGCCACCCACTCGTTCTTCGAGTACCTCAATGAGAACGGCAGCAGCGTCCCCGAAGCGACCATCGTGGTCAACGAGATCTACGCCCTGCAGACCCTGACGCCCGGCGACATCGAGAACGCGCTCGGGCGTCGGATCGCGATCCGGATCCCGTACGACCCCTTGCTGTACCTACGCGCCGCCAACCAGGGGACGCCCGTGTTCGCGGCCGCGCCGACATCGCAACCGGCGCGCCGCTACGACCAGCTCGCTGCGATCCTGCTCGGCGAGGACGCGCCCACAGCGGTCGCCGAGCCGCGGCGGCGGGGCCTGGCAGGGATCTTCGGCAGGAACTAGCCGCTCGCCTGCAGGGCGAGACGGTCAGGCGTCGGCGCGGGTCCGCGGCGGGATCGCGAACGACTCCTGGTCATCCTCTCGGAGCGATTCGTAGTGCGCGACCACGATGTCCTCGATCAGCTCCCGGGCACCGGGGACCAGGCGCGGCTCGAGCAGGTTCGGCCCAACCCAGGCGTACAGCGAGTCGGCGTCATTCCATTCCTCGAACAGGACCGCCTCCTGGCCGCCATCGGGAAGAAGCCGGCGCGCGAGCTTGACGTAGACGAGCCCGGGCTGCTCCCGCAGCCATGCCAGCTGGGGCCGGAGGACGGCGTTGAAGGCGCCGACCCTGGCTGCGTTCACGCGCGCCCGCAGGACGCGAACGATCACTGCTCCCGCTCCGAAGCTGCTCCGGCGCGATTCCTCGCGCCCGGATCGGCCCGGCCGTGCAACGCTCGCACCGCGACCACCGGCAGCCGATGTCCCCAAAATTCTGCCGGGCGGACCCTGCGCCTCCAAGGCCCTGATGTTGCGACTGCGTTGCAATCGCACTGCAGCCTCTAGACCTAGACCCTCGTGTTCGTCGGCGTTCCGCTCTTCGCCGCGTTGTAGGTCGCATTCGTCTCGTTGTTGAACTTCGGGCCGTACATGTTCCTGACGCCCGAGTAGCCGTACGAGTTGAGCGAGCTCAGCACGCCGCCGTTCCCGTTCGACTCGTTGACGCCCTCGAGCCAGCCACCACCGGACGAGCCGCCGGTCATGTCGCAAGCGAGCGACCACGTCGCGTTGCCGGTGCCGGCGTCCTGCCCGACGGGGACGGCCCAGTACGTCAGGTCGTTGCCGTGGTACTTACCGGCGGCCGGGAAGCCGAAGCCGGCGAGCCGGTCGCCCGTGCTCACCGTGTTGATGCCGAGGGTGTAGCAGGCCGCGATTTCCTTGAACCGGCTCGTGCCGTGGTTGCGCCGGTTCTTCCTGCGCGCTGCCGAGGAAAAA
>CAYXVP010000259.1:0-3373 GCA_964468305.1 uncultured Anaerolinea sp.
ACGAGAAGGGAATCGCGAAGCGAGCTGGCCGAGCGAGCCACGCGGCTGCCTCCTGCGACGACTGTCGACGCGCTCGACTGTAGGCCAACGATCGTGATCCGGTCTCGGCTTCACGCGCTGACGTACTCCTGCTCTGACCAACGGGTGGGTCCCGCTGGGAGTTTCGGCGCCTTCCGTTGGGTGCCCGGGTGCACCAACCTCCGGCCATGTCTGCCGACAGCCGCCCTCTGTTTGTCACGCCTGACCCGGCCCAGTACGCGGGGGGCGAGGCCGCGCGGCGTCGTCGACGCCGACGCCGGATCCTGGGTGTGCTGCTACTCGGCCTCCTCCTCATCCCGAGCTTCGGCGCCAGCTACCTCACGCTCGCCCTGTTCACCGACCAGGAGACCGTGACGGCGGACTTCACCACCGGCACGATCGACCTCGACGGGACGAAGATCCACGGGCTCGTGCTCACGACCTCGGCGCTGATGCCGGGCGACACGGTCACCGACGACGTCGTGGTCCAGAACGTCGGTACCGCCCAGCTGCGCTACGCGATGAGCACGTCGAGCACGAACGCCGACGCGAAGGCCCTCCGCGACGCCCTCACGCTGACGATCAAGACGATCGACGTCACGACGCCAGGCACCCCGTGCGACAACTTCGACGGCGCCTCGACCCTGTACAGCGGCGTGCTCGGCGCATCCACCGCGAAGTTCGGCAACCCGGCCGCCGGGGCGGACTCCGGCGACCGCACCCTCAACGCGAGCGCGAGCGAGACGCTGTGCTTCCGGGTCACGCTGCCGTCGGGGACGGGCAACGCCTACCAGGGCGCGACGACCACCACGACCTTCACCTTCGACGCCGAGCAGACGGCCAACAACTAGTCGGGTCAGCCGCCGTGCTGCAGCTCGTCCGGCGTTCGCTCGAGGTCGTGCTCTTCAGCCTCGTGTTTGCCGCGCTCGGGCTCGCGGCCGCCGCGCAGGCTGGGCCGCTCGGCGGCTATGGGCTGTACGCCATCCGCAGCGCATCGATGGCTCCGGCGCTGCGCGTCGGCGACCTCGTCGGGGCGGAGAGAATCGACCCTCGAGCCGTGCAGCCGGGCGACGTCGTGACCGTGGCCGTGGGCTCCGACCGGACCCTCACCCACCGCGTCGTCGATATCGAGGCAAGCTCTTCCGGCATCGTGCTCAGGACCAAGGGTGACGCCAACGCCAGCGCCGATCCCGTGGCGGTCACGGCCGATGCGCTGCGAGGTCGGGTCGAATGGCGGGTCCCGCTGCTCGGCTTCCTCATGGCAATGATCACGATGCCGACAGGCGTCGTCGCCCTGTTCTCGGTCGGCGCGACGCTGCTGGTTGCCGTGTGGCTGCTCGAGGATCTGGAGGCGGAAGACGAGGCGGACGTACGGAGGCGCTTCCGGCGCCGGGAGCGGACGCCACAGGCCGCGGCGCCGTGAGCCGCGGACGCGCCCTCGGTAGGCGGCGGCTGGCGCTCGTCGCGGCGAATATCGGTATTGCGTTGATCGTCTGGCCCGTGCAGCCGGCGCTGGCGATCCTGTCCGAAACGGAGACCGTCCCCTCGACCTTCACGACCACGACGCTGCATCCCCCGACATCCCTGTCTGCCGCCGCGGCGCTGCTGCTTCGGGTGAACCTGACGTGGACGGCGACGGTCGACGCCCGCGCGACCGGCTACGTGGTCCTGCGTGGCACGGCGAACGGCGGCCCGTACTCCCAGGTCGCGACGGTCACGTCGCCGTCGACCACGACCTACCAGGACACCGTTCCGCTGCCCGGGATCTACTACTACGTGCTGGAAACCTACTACGGCTCGTGGACCAGCGCGAACAGCAACCAGGCCCAGGTGGTCGCCGCCTGAGGAACCGGCTCGGGCCGATGAATCGGCACGGGATTTGCTGGTGCATTTGGTCAAGTCGCACTAGGACGATCGGTTCGTCGACACCACGAGCGGCGCCCGTACGTTTGGCCCAGTCGAACTCATCAGAGGCGTCCTCATGTCCGAATCACGGCGACTGGGCCGACCGCTCGCCGTCGCAATGGTCTTCGCACTCTCGGTCCTCGCTCCCGTGGCGACATCCGCGGCGAGCTGTGCCGGCGCGTCGCACCACGTGAACCTGTCTTCCGGGAAGGCGACCCCGTCCTCCGGGACGACGGGCACGACGTTCACGTTCAGCGTGACGTACCAGGACAACGGCAGCTGTGCACCCGACAGGATCGTCGTCGCGGTCAATGGACTCGCGCCGTTCACGCTGGCCTATACGAGCGGGAGCCTCGGCAGCGGCGCGACGTTCCGGGCGACTCTCACGCTGCCCGCTGGCAGCCGCAGCTACCAGTTCGAGGCCACGAGCGGCACCGGCGTGGGCAAGAAGAGCGTGACGCTCAAGAACGTGAATCCGCCGACCGTCGTGGTGTCCAGCCCGGCCCCGAAAGCGACGCCGAAACCCACGTCGAAACCGGCGCCGTCACCCGGGCCAACAGCTGGCCCCACGCCTGGGCAGGTTTCCACGCGAGATCCGACGCCAGGGGCGTCGGGGGTCGAGCCGCCTAGTCCGACGCCGTCGGCTCGGCCCACGGCGACCGCCGACCAGGGCGCCTTCCTGATGGCGCGGACGCCCGACCGCGACGATGGAACCAGGCCTTCCATCGGGGACTACGGGGATGGCGTGGGCGATGTCACGTTCGCGAGTAGCACCGTCCCGGCCACGGCGCAGTCCAGCGCTCGCCCCCTGCCCTGGCTTGCGTTGCTGGTCGCCAGCGTCGCCGCGTTCTTCGGGCTCATCGGCTTCGCGGTGCTGAGCAGCTCGCTCGCCGACCCGGCGCCGCGCCTCCGGAGCGGACGATGAGCGCCGCCCAGGCGAGCGCAGGTCCGCGCCCGGACGAGTGGAGCGACCTCGGCGCACTGCGCTGGCGCATCTCGAGCGCCCTCGGGGTCATGTTCGCGCTGGCGATGGTCGCCGCCGGGCCGTTCATCGACTGGCCGTTCGGGGCGGAAGGCTGGGCCCTCCGACTGGCCGCCCTGGCGGTCCTGATGCCGCCGATCATGGTCCTGCTGGCCCGCTCGATCCTGCGGGTCGCGCGTCGTATCGACGTCCGCCGCGCCGAGCTTTTCGACCTGTATGAGCGCGCCCGCCTCGACTCACTCATCGATCCGCTGACGGGGCTGGGGAATCACCGCGCGTTCCAGGAGGAGTTCGCCCGACAGGTCGAGGACGCGCGACGCCAGGGCGTGCAGCTGGCGCTGATCCTGATCGACATCGACGACCTCAAGCGGATCAACGACGAGCAGGGTCACGCGGGCGGCGACGCGCTCCTCGCCGCGACGGGCCACCTGCTCGGCAGTGGCGCCCGACGCGCCGACCGCGCGTTCC
>CAYXVP010000260.1:0-3353 GCA_964468305.1 uncultured Anaerolinea sp.
GGGCCTTCGCGGGGGAGTCGGCCGCCTCGAGGCCGGGCTCGAGGATCGGCGCGCCGGGGCGGACCTTGCCGCCGGCCGGGCGAAGGTTCGGGTACGACTTGGCAGCGACGATCGCGAGGGCCTTCAGGCCGACGATGTCCTTCGGCCGGCCCGGCAGGTGGACCTCGCCCGCTGAGATGACCGTGGTGACCCCGCCATGGAGCCCGGACTCGATGAAGTTGAGCGTCTGCTGGCGTGGCGTGAAGTCGCCGAAGACCGGGTGTGCATGTGAGTCGATCAGTCCCGGGATCGCCGTGGTGCCCCTGGCGTCGATCGTCTGGTCGAGGCGGCCGCCGGCCCCCGCCTCGCCAGCCAAGCCGCGCCCGACGGCCGCGATCAGGCCGTCTTCGATGAGGATCGAGTCGGCGTCCGCGAGCGGCGCGGCGACGTCGCCGGTGGCGATCGCGCCGAGGTTCGTGATCAGCGTGCGCATCGAGCGGCGCGCCCTTAGTGCAATCCGTCCTCGCCGACCGCGTCCTCGGCCCTGAGCCCACCCACGCGGGCGTGCGGCCGGCCGCCGTCGGTCACCGCGAGGGCAAGCACGAGCTCGTCGGCGGCGGGCGCATCGGGCACGCGGATCTCGACCGCATCGAAATGCGAGCGCACGAGCATCGCCTTGATGTGATGGACCGGGATGTCGAGCGTTGCGCCCATGGCCGCGCGCTTCTTGACCGATGGCAGGATCGACACGCCGCCGACGGCCTCGCGGGTCGGCGCTCCGAACTTCGGGTGGAGGCACGCGGCGATGTGCTCGAGCTCGCCCGCCTCCCCGACGATCCCACCCTTGCCATAGCCCTCGACGGGCGTCCCCAGCGCCGCCTTGGCCCGCGCGGTGAGCTCGCGGCCCAGGAATTCTCCGAAGTCGATCAGCTCGGACAGGTCGTCGCCGTTCACGCCGGCGTAGGGGTTCTTGACCACCACGGCGACCGCGGCGCGGCGCAACGGCTTCGCGAGGGGCTTGCCGCCCTCCTGGTGGAGCTCCTCGACGAACGTCACCCACTTCCGGATCGTCACGGCCACGCCGACCACCTCCTCGATCGGGCGAGTCTAGGTCGGCGCCGGGCTAGGCGTGGGCGCCTGCGAGGTGTCGAGCGAGCACGTCGTCACCCCAGTCGTTGCCCAGGTCGCGCCACACGGAATGGATGTGGTTCGCGCCGTTCTGGGTGTTGTCATACTCGATGACGAAGCTCGGGCCCCGGATCGCGTAGTAGTGCCCCTGGCGCGGGGCGTCCGATCCCGCCCAAGCGAAACTCAGGTCGCCGAGCGTCCCGGCGATCCGCGCCCAGGTCGTCGCCGCGACGTCGGGCCGTAGCCGCTCGACGTAGTGGCGGACCAGGCGCTCCAGCGCCGCCCGACGCGGCGCAGCGAGATCCGCGTGCCGCACGCCGAACGGGACCTCACGGAGCACGGCCTGGCGACCGATGCCGGTGACGATGTCTGCCGGCGCCCGATCGTCGACCACGGCCACGCGCCGCTCCGCGGGCGTCAATGCCCGCAGCAGCGCGCGGCCCAACGCTTCCTCGCCATCGAGCGCTCTCGCGCCGGCGCCCGGTCCACCCGGGACCACGGCCGGGTTGGCACCGAGGAACGACGGCGTCGTGCCGATCACGTCGTCGTCGGCCAGCGTGACGTGGACCGCGACGTGGTGGCCGCCGACCCGCCATGACCAGGGCTCCGCCGAGCCGGGCACGCCGAAGACCGCGAACCAGTACAGCTCGGGGTCGCGGCGCAGCCAGCCGCCCGCACCGGACGAGCGCTCGATCTGGCCGAGGACGGTCTCCAGCGCGATGATCGCCGCGATCTCGCCCGCGGTCCGCGGGCTCATCGACGCCGCGACGATCGCCGCGGCCGCCTGGCGCTGCGCCGGGAGCATGTCGCGAAGCGCGAGACCCTCGCGTGGGCCGGGCGTGTACGCCCAGGCGAACCGCTCGGACACATCGAACGGAAACATGGCCCGCGCGCGCTGGTCGTCGTCCAGCCCGTCCAGCCAGGCGCGAACCGCGTCGCCGACCTCCCGGGCGGCGGTCATCGGGACGGGGCTACTCGCGGGCTGCCGCGAGCCGGTCGAGGATCACCCGTTTCATGTTGTCGAGCGGCACGCGGTCCTGCGTCATCGAGTCACGATCGCGAATCGTCGCGGCCCGGTCCACGAGCGACTCGACGTCGACCGTGACGCACCACGGGGTCCCGATCTCGTCCTGGCGCCGATACAGCTTGCCGATCGCGGCCGTGTCGTCATACACCGCCAAAATGTCCTTCGCGAGGTCGTCGCGGAGGCGGTGGCAGACCTCCACGATCTCGGGCCGCTTCTTGAGCAGCGGCAGCACCGCGACCTTGTACGGCGCGAGCTCCGGGTGCAGGCCCAGGACGACGCGAATCTCGCCGCGGACCTCCTCCTCGCGATAGCTGTCGATCAGGAACGTGAATGCCGCGCGATCCGGCCCGCCGGCGGTCTCGACGATGAACGGAATGAAGTGCTGCTCCGTGGCCGGGTCGAAGTACTCGAGGTTCTCGCCCGACTCGGCCTGGTGGCGCGACAGGTCGAAGTCGCCGCGGTTATGGATGCCCTCGAGCTCCTTCCAGCCGAACGGGAAGCGGTACTCGACGTCGACGGCCTTCCTGGCGTAGTGGGCGAGCTCGTCGGGGGCATGCTCGCGGAAGCGCAGGCGGGCCTCGTTCACCCCGTGGCCCGTGTACCAGCTCCAGCGGCGCGGCAGCCACGCTTCGAAGATCTCGGCGGCGTCGTCCGGCTTCACGAAGTACTGCATCTCCATCTGCTCGAACTCGCGCATCCGGAAGACGAAGTTGCCGGGGCTGATCTCGTTCCGGAAGCTCTTCCCGATCTGAGCGATCCCGAACGGCAGCTTCTTCCGCGTCGACTGCTGGACGTTCTTGAAGTTGACGAAGATGCCCTGCGCGGTCTCGGGCCGGAGGTAGACGACCGAGGCGTCGTCCTCGAGCGGGCCCATCGTCGTCTTGAACATGAGGTTGAACCGGCGAGGCGCCGAGAGCGGGCCGCCATCGACCGGACACCGGAGCTCGAGGCGGTCGACGATCCCGGGATCGGCCAGGTCGGCGGCGGTCAAGCCCTCGGTCCCCGACAGCTCGTCCAGCCGGAAGCGGCGGTGGTCCGTCTGGCACTCGACCATGGGGTCGGCGAAGGAGCCGACGTGGCCCGGGGTCACCACGACCCGGGGGTCGCTGAAGATTCCTCCGTCGAGACCGGCTAAGCCGTCGCGTTTTCCGCACACGCCCACTTCGCGCTCGATGCGATCGCCTTCCTTGACCGCCAGCGACGACAAATGCGCGTAGCG
>CAYXVP010000261.1:0-3350 GCA_964468305.1 uncultured Anaerolinea sp.
TGGTTTTGTTTTCGCCCTTCTATGGCTGAGTTTCCTGCCGACGCTCGGCTACGCTTCACGCCGACGACGTCCGGCACGGCGACGAGCTGGAAGGTGACGATCACCGCGGCGGACGGCACGACGCTGTACAACGCGGCCTCGCCGGCGAGCATCCGGATGCGCCCCGGCACCGGGACCACGCTCCAGCTGTGGTCGCGACCGTCGGCGTACGACCGCTATCGCGGCGTGCTCCGCCTCATCGGCAAGACCGACACGACGGCGAAGGCGAACGTGGTCAACGAGCTGCCGATCGAGACGTACCTGCGCGGCGTGGTTCCCGCGGAGGTGCTGTCGACGTGGCCCGTCGAGTCCGTGAAGGCCCAGGCCATCGCCGCTCGCTCGTACGCCGTGTACCGGCTCCATCCGGCCACGGGCACGTTCGACATCTACGCCGACACCCGCTCCCAGATGTACCTCGGCAAGCTCGTCGAGAAGGCCGGCGGCGACGCCGCGGTGAGTGCCACAGCCGGCGTCGTCCTTCGGACGTCGGGCGGCGGGATCGCCGACGCGCTGTTTCACTCGACCGGTGGCGGCGCCACGGAGAACAACGAGAACGTGTTCGTGTCGGCGACCGGGGGGAAGACCGCGGGCGTCTACAGCTACCTCCGCGGCTCGCTCGATCGCCGCGCGAACGGCTCGCCCTACGACGCCGACTCGCCGTACGCGACCTGGTCGACCATGACGTACACGCTCGGCCAGGTCCAGGCGTGGTTCGCGGCGGACCCAATGACGAACGTTGGCGTGCTCGTCGCGCTCGACCTGCGCGACCGCGGCGTATCGGGCCGACTCATCAGCGTCACCCTGATCGGCGCCGACGGCACGACGAAGAAGGTCTCCGGCGCAGTCTTTCAAGGGGTGTTCAACGCCGGTCGGCCTTCCGCCGACCGGATGCTGCGCAGCACCCTCTTCGACCTCGCCCCGATCTCCTGACCCGACAGGGCTTCTCGCACCCAATCCGGGCGATAGGCTCGTCCGAAGATGGACAACGCGAGGGCCGCTGACGGCAGGACGTGGCTCGCCTTCGGGCTGATCGTCCTGTTCGGCGGGGCGAACGCCGTGGCCGTTCGCCAGACCGTGCTCGAGCTCGACCCGCTATGGGCCGCGGCCTTTCGGTTCGGCGCGGCGGGCACGATCCTGCTCGTCCTCGCGCTCGCGAGCCGGCAGCCGCGACCCGAGCGGCAGATGCTCCGGCAGTCTGCCGTCTACGGCGCGATCGGCTTCGCCGCCAGCTTCGCCTGTATCAACATCGGGCTGAAGGACGTGCCGGGCGGGACGGGCTCGGTCATCGTCGCGATGGCGCCGTTGCTCACTATGGGCCTCGCCATCGCGCAGGGCCAGGAGCAGTTCAGTCGCCAGAGTCTGATCGGCGCGTTGATCGCGGTGGCCGGTGTCGCGATCGTGTTCGTCGACCAGATCGAGACGGCGGTGCCGCTGGGATCGCTGCTCCTCGTCCTCATCGGCGCCGGGTGCATCAGCGAGGCCGGAATCATCGCTCGGGGTATGCGCCGCAACGACCCGTTCTGGATCAACGCGATCGGGATGCTCACCGCGTTCCTGATCCTCGCGCCACTGTCGCGGCTCGTCGGCGATACATGGCAAATCCCGACGCGAACCGCGACCTGGATCGCGATGGGCTACCTGATCGTGTTCGGGTCCGTGATCGCGTTCAGCCTGGTCGTGTACGCGCTCCGGACGCTGCCTGCTTCGATCGTCGCATACACCACCCTCTTGTTCCCGCTCGTGGGCTTGACGGTCGCAACCCTCCTCACCGGCGAGCGATTCTCGTTCTCGTTCGTCGCTGGCGGCGCGGTCATGCTTCTCGGTGTCTACATCGGCGCTTTCCATCGACGCAGGATGCCCAGGCCGGCCTCCACCTGACCGAACGTCGCCGAAGCGCCGACCGCCGACAATCTGGCTCAACGAGGAAGGCAGCACCGAGCAGAAGACGATCTAGGCCAGTCTCCGGCCGTAGCTACGGCGGGGATGGCGACGGTTCGGGCGTGGGCGTCGGGGGCGGCGGTGTCGGCGTCTCGCCGGGGGGCGTCGAGGTGGCGTTCGAGGTCGGCGCGGGCGAGGGCGACGGCGGCGGCAGCCCGAGCAGGCTGGCGATCGCGTTCCGGATCCCGGTGATCTCCGACGCGGTGAGCCACTCGGGATACTTCGGCGGGACGATGCGCAGCTGCTTGACCGCCGCGTTCTGGGCCCTGCCGAAGAGGTCGACGAGGTTCGGCAGCGACTCGCGCGGGAGGTCCGTCCAGACGAAGCCCTTCGCCGCCTTGAACAGTGCCGGCGCGTTGAAGATGGTGTCCGCGCCGATCTGATCGCGGATTGCCAGGAGCAGCGTCTGCTGGCGCGACATCCGGGCGTAGTCGGAGCTGGAGTGGCGGCTGCGGGCGTAGGCGAGGGCGAGGCGGCCGTCGAGATGCTGCTGTCCTGCCTTGATCACCAGGTGGATGCGGCCGTAGACAGGGTCCGGGTAGGCCGGGTCGTCGAGCGTCGTCGGGACATCGACGTCGACGCCGCCCATGGCGTCGACGACCTTGATCACGCCCCAGAGGTCCGCGACGAGCACGGCATCGATCGGGCGCTTCGTGAACTCCGAGATAGTGGCGCGGACGGCGCCGATGCCTTCGGTCGGGCCTGAGCCGGGCCAGCGGTCCGGGTGCCGGAAGGTCGCCTCCACGTAGAGCGCGTTGAGGAGATCGGTGAAGCAGCCGCAGGCGACAGCGTTCCTGGCCTTGCCCGGCGGGAACGGCACATTGATCAGGTTCCGGGGGATGCCGATCATGCCGACCTTGCCGGTGTTGACGTCGATCTCGACGAGGAGCATCACGTCCATGCGACGGCTCCAGCGGTATGGGCCGGCGTCCGAGCCGAGGAGCAGCAGGTCGAACCTGCCGTCGCTGCCCCACGGCACCGAGCCGGGCCGTTGCCATGGGACGGACACTCCCAACCCAGGCAGCGAGCCGGTGCCGGAGGTCCCGAGCTGGCGAGGGGCCCTGGTCGCGTTGGCATCCGTCGGACCTGCGGACGGCTCGGCTGATGGCTCGTCCGTCGCCCAGTCCTGGCCGTCCGGTGGGAAGGTGAAATCGGGCGGGATCGTCTCGGTGTCCGGCGGTTCGGTCTCGGTCGGCTGGTCGCCACTCGCGAACGTGGAGTCGAGGAAATCGTTGGCCGCGGCGATGGTCGTGCCGGCCCACAGGTGTGGGGCGACGACGAGGAGCAGGATCGCGGGACCGAGGAGCGCGATCACAGGCCCCGGTCGAGTCGTCGCCCGCGCCGAGTCGAGTGCGGCCGCGATACGCCAGGCG
>CAYXVP010000262.1:0-3299 GCA_964468305.1 uncultured Anaerolinea sp.
GCGACGAGCTCCAGTCGAACCCGGGCATCGACGGCATCGTCTTCACCGGCTCGTTCGAGGTCGGGTTCAAGCTCTTCAAGTCGTTTTCGACCGCGTGGCCGCGCCCGTGCGTCGTCGAGATGGGCGGCAAGAACCCGGCGATCGTCTCGCGCAAGGCGGACCTCGAGGAGGCGGCCGAGGGCATCATGCGCAGCGCCTTCGGCTTCGGCGGCCAGAAGTGCTCGGCGAACTCGCGGGTGTACGTCGAGAGGCCCGTGCACGACGAGCTGGTCCGAATGCTGGTCGAGAAGACCGAGAAGCTCACGATTGGCGACCCGATCAAGCGCGAGAACTGGCTCGGTCCGATCATCGACCAGAAGGCGGTCGATCGCCATCAGACGGCGGTCTCCGAGGCGCGCCGCGACGGGACCGTGTTCATCGGCGGCGAGCACCTTTCCGACGGGGCCCTGGCGCGCGGCTACTACGTGGAGCCCACGGTCGTCGGCGGCCTCTCGTCCTCGCACCGCCTGTTCCAGGACGAGCTGTTCGCCCCGTTCACCGCGGTCCAGCCCGTGGACGATCTGGACGAGGCGCTGCGCCTCGCCAACGACACGATCTATGGCCTGACGGCGGGCGTGTACTCCGAGGACCCGGCCGAGGTCGAGCGCTTCCTCGACGAGATCCAGGCGGGCGTCCTGTACGTGAACCGGCGGGCCGGTGCGACAACTGGGGGTTGGCCGGGCGGGAAAGCATTGGGAGGCTGGAAGGGTTCCGGCTCGACCGGCAAGGCCGGCCGGTCGCTGTACTACGTCGCCCAGTTCATGCGCGAGCAGAGCCACACCGTCGTCGACTGACGTCGGCGCCGGGGGAGGAGCAGATGCGGCCCACCGCGATGCCCAGCTGGGTCGCCTCCCGATGGCTGATCTGCGCCGCGCTGGCGGCTGTCGTCGCCGCCTGTTCGACGACGCCCAGCGCCTCGCCGCTGTTCATCCCGACGGCACCCTTGACCGCGCCGCCGACGATCGAGGCCAGCGCCTCGCCGCAGCCCAGCGCCAGCCCGGTCCCCTCGGTCGCCCCATCGCTGACGCACGGCGTCGGAACGCTCGACGTGTTTCCGCCGGGGGCCGCGGTCCAGGTCGACGTGAACACGCTGAACCTCCGCAAGAATCCGTCGACGTCGGCCAAGCGCCTGGCCAGCCTGGCGCGCGGTGACGTCCTGGTGATCTTGCCGATTGACAACATGTCGTTCGGGTACGGGCCCGTCAAGCACAACGGCTACACGTGGTACGCGGCGATCGTCACCGGGTTCAAGAACGGAACGCTGCCCGATCTGCCCACACCGGTGGCCAGCGGGGTCGGCGACACCTCCACGTGGGGCTGGGTCGCGACGGACGACGGCTCGCGGCCGTACGTGACCGCGATCGCGCCGCGCTGTCCGGGAACGGTCGATCTGGCAAACGTGTCAGGCATGCTCCCGGCCGAGCGCATCGCCTGCTTCGGTGCGCCGATCTCGCTGTCCGGGACGTACGGCTGCCCGGGTTGCGACGGCGGCGCCGCGGGGACGTACAAGCCGGCCTGGCTGGCGTACCCGCTCTCGTTCGACTTCCTGTCGGTGAACGCTGCCAGGCAAATCGGTCCGCTGACGGTCCGGTTCCCGTCCGACGGTCCAACGCAACCCAGCGTGGGATCCCTGGTGAACGTGACCGTCCATGTCGACGATCCGCGGTCGACGAACTGCACCATGGCAGAGGTCGCACAGTCCGGTGCCCCGGTCGCGATCGACAGGCGGACTGCCTTCCTCTTGTGCCGGGAGCGATTGGTCATCGAGCGGATCCAGGTTCTCGGCCCGGACCCGAGCTTCCCGACCTTCTGACCAAGCCGCGGCCGAGGGGCCGATTCGCCCTGATAAACTCGGGCGCCTATCCAATCTGCATAAATCCTATGCACTGGCCTCGAGGTGCCCGGTGGCCCAGTCCTTCTCCTCGCTCGACCGCGCGCCCCGCCCGATCGGCGAGCGGCCGCTGCCGGACCTGATCACGGAGATCCCGGGCCCGAAGGCGCGCGCCCACGTCAAGTTCGACGAGGAGTGGACATCACCCAGCCTGCCTCGGGCCTACCCGATCGTGCCAGTGCGCGGCGCCGGCATGGCGATCGAGGACATCGACGGCAACCTTTTCCTCGACTTTGCCGCCGGGATCGCGGTCAACTCGACCGGCCACGCGCACCCGCGTGTCGTCGGCGCGATCAAGGAGCAGGCCAGCGAGTTGATCCATTTCTCGGCCTCGGACTTCTACCTGCCCGTCTACGCCGAGGTGGCGCGCGAGCTGGCGCGGATCGCCCCGATCTCGGGGAAGCTCCGGACCTACCTCGGGAACTCCGGCACGGAGATGGTCGAGGCGGCGATCAAGCTCGCCCGCCATGCGACCGGCCGGCAGTACATCGTGGGGTTCCTCGGCGGCTTCCACGGCCGCACCTATGGGTCCGTGAGCCTGACCGCCTCGAAGGCGAAGTACCACGGCCGCTTCGGGCCGCTCCTGCCGGGCGTCTACCACGCGCCGTTCGGCAAGTTCTCGGACCTGGCCTGGTTCGACGAGGTCCTGTTCAACCACCTCGTCCCGGCGAGCGAGGTGGCTGCGGTCATCGTCGAGCCGATCCAGGGCGAGGGCGGCTACATCGTGCCCGAGGAGGGGTTCCTGCACGGCCTGCGCGAGCTGTGCACGAAGCACGGGATCCTGCTCGTCGCCGACGAGATCCAGTCAGGCGCCGGGCGCACCGGGAAGATGTGGGCGGTCGAGCACTGGGGCGAGGAGCCGGACATTCTGCTCGTCGCCAAGGGCATCGCCAGCGGCATGCCACTCGGCGCCCTCGTCGCCCGGGCCGAGATCATGGAGTCATGGGGCATCGGTGCCCATGGCTCGACCTACGGCGGCAATCCCGTCGCCTGCGCGGCGGCGCTTGCGACCATCGAGCTGCTCGAGGGCGGCCTCACGGCCAACGCCGCCGCCCGCGGCGAGGAGCTCATGGCGGGCCTCCGACGACTGGTCGGCCGCTATCCGAGATCGGTCCTCGAGGTCCGTGGCAAGGGGCTCATGGTCGGCGTCGAGTTCGCCGACCCGAAACTCGCCGAAGCGGTCCAGTGGGCGTGCTTCGTCCGTGGCCTGCTCGTGCTCGAGTGCGGGGTGCGGACGGTGCGCCTCTGCCCGCCGCTCATCGCCTCCCCCGAGGACGTCGAGATGGCGGTTAGGATCTTCGACGAAACCGTGGAGGCGGGCGCGGCCGCCCCGGGCCGCAGCGCGCGCCCAGGGCCCCGCCCCCGCGCC
>CAYXVP010000263.1:0-3283 GCA_964468305.1 uncultured Anaerolinea sp.
CGTCGTCGGTGTCAATCGGTTCCGCGACGAGGAGTCGGGCGCGGCCCCGGCGATCCAACGGATCGACCCGGAGGCCGAGCGCCGCCAGGTCGCGGGCGTGCGGCGGGTGCGCGCCGAGCGAGACGCCGCCGCCTGGCAGGGCGCCATGCGCCGGCTGGATGACGCTGCCCGCGGCACGGACAACCTGATGCCGGCGATGATCGAGGCGGTCAAGACGTACGCGACCGTCGGCGAGATCGCGAACGCCCTGCGCACGGCGTGGGGCGTGCACCGCGAGCTGATCACGGTGTGAGAGGGGAGGGCTCGATGGCGACGACGACCCGCATCGCCCCCGGCCGAATCCATCACGTCGCGCTCGTGGTGAAGTCCATCGAGGCCGCGCTGCCGCTGTACCGCGACCTGTTGGGCCTGGCGTTTGAGACGATCATGGAGATCGAGTCGGACCGCGTCCGGATCGCGTTTCTCGGCGTCGGGGAGTCGAAGGTCGAGCTGGTCGAGCCAACCGACGACACGACCGGGGTCGCTCGCTTCCTCGCCAACAAAGGCGAGGGCTTCCATCACGTCTGCTTCGAGGTGGCCAACCTGACCGAGGAGCTGACGCGGCTAGGCATCGACGGCGTCGAGCTCATCGACACCGCGCCCCGGCGGGGTGCCGAGGGGCCCGTCGCGTTCCTCCACCCGCGGAGCTGCGACGGCGTGCTGGTCGAGCTCATCGAGGCGCCGGGGGGCCCGGCCTGGCGAAGCCTGGGCTTCGAACGGGGCAGTGAGACCGGGCTCTGACGACGGCCCTCAGAGCGACCAGGCGAGGATCACGGCCGGCGCGCGGTCGGCGAGACGGGCGAACTCGACGATCTGGGTCGCGAACTGGCGGACGGAGGGCTTCTCCTCGCGCGCCAGCTCGCCGAGCTCGTCCTCGAGCAGGTCGATCCAGCGACCGGCGACGGCATCGAGGTCACGGTCGTCGAGCATGGCCACCGCCGTGATCCAGCCAGGGTCGATGCGCTCGACCGTTCGGGCGCCCTCGCCCGGCCCATCGAGCTCCGTCCGCGCCTCGAGGAAGTCGACCGGGTCGTCGCGTCCGGTGACGGCGCGGGCGGCCTGGCTGAACAGGTCGAGCCAGGTCGGGTCGATGGCGCCGCCGAGCGTCAAGTGGGCCGGAAATCGTCGGGCGTCATCGAAGGCCACCAGGTCATCCGTCGCGACGGCAAGCAGGATCTCGTCGCTCTCGCCCGCGACGAGGTCCATGACCAGACCCACGCCGCGCCTCCCTACCCTCGGCGCGCGGTGAGCAGGAACATGGGATAGGTCCGCCCTTCGTCGTCGATCGGGTGCCCGTCGCCGACCCGAACGTCGGCGAAGCCCGCAGCGCGCGCGAGGTCGGCGAGCCGTTCGCGGTCGAAGCCGTGGTGGTGGACGCCCTCCGCCTCGGGTGAGTGGAACGAGCCA
The DNA here is from genome assembly GCA_964468305.1 of uncultured Anaerolinea sp. Lineage (GTDB taxonomy): Bacteria > Chloroflexota > Limnocylindria > Limnocylindrales > CSP1-4 > UBA5189. Next base: position 1,447 of record CAYXVP010000263.1, read on the forward strand.
TCTTCGGTGTCCAGGTCGATGGCCGCGACCCGCCCGTCGAGCGCCAGCAATCGAAGCATCCCCGCGAGTGCTGCGCTCGTGTCCTGCACGTGGTGGAGGAGCAGGAGCGACAGCACGAGGTCGAACGGGGCACCCGAGGGTGGGGCGTCCGTCGCGACGTCGAAGTGCGCGGTCCGGACGCCCTCGAGGCGACCGTCCCGGATCTTGCGATCGCCCTCGGCGAGCATGCCATCGGAGGTGTCGGCCAGGACCAGGGACCCGAGCCGCGGTCGCAACGCCAGGCCGAGGAGCCCTGTTCCCGCCCCGACCTCGATCGCGCGGCAGCCCGGCGGGATGTCGATCGCCGCCGCGATGGTCTCGGCGGCCTCATTCGCGCGCGCGACGCGGCGCGGAGTGTCCCAATCCCGTGCCCGTTCGTCGAAGGTGGCCACGAGCGTTCTCGGTCAGCCGCGGAAGCCGGCGTCGCGGAGCAGGGCCGGAAGCTCTGTCGGCGAGCCCGCGACGCGGAAGCCCGCCGCCTCGAGCGCGGCCACCTTGCCGGCGGCGGTGCCCGTCCCGCCCGAGATGATCGCGCCGGCGTGGCCCATGCGCTTGCCCTCGGGCGCCGTCCGGCCGGCGATGAACGCGGCCTTCGGCACGTCGGCGAGATTCGTCGCAGCCCAAGCCGCGGCCTCCTCCTCGGCCGCGCCACCGATCTCACCGATCAGCACGATCGCCTGGGTCTCCGGGTCCGCCGCGAACAGCTGCAGCACTTCGAGGAACGTCGAGCCGATGATCGGGTCGCCGCCGATGCCGACGCACGTCGACTGGCCGATGCCCGCGTCGGTCATCGCCTGCACTGCCTCGTAGGTGAGGGTCCCCGATCGAGAGACGACCCCGACCGAGCCCTCGCGGTGGATCGAGCCGGGAATGATCCCGACCTTCGCCCGGCCCGGGGACGTTGCCCCCGGACAGTTCGGGCCGATGAGCCGAGCCCCCGCCCGCTGGACGGCGGCGACGACCGGCACCATATCGAGTGCCGGGATGCCCTCGGTGATGCAGAAGATCGTGCCGATTCCCGCCGCCGTGGCTTCCAGGATCGCGTCCGGCGCGCCGCCGGCGGGGACGAAGATGCACGAGGTGTTGGCGCCCGTCTCGCGGACACCTTCCGCCACCGTGTCGAAGACGGGCACCGTGCCGTCGAGGGCGACCTGGCCGCCCTTGCCCGGCGTCACGCCGGCAATGACATTGGTGCCGTAGGCCTGCATCGCGCGAGCGTGGAACTCGCCCTCGCGGCCGGTGACGCCCTGGACCAGCAGCCGCGTCTCGCGCCCGACGAGGATGCTCACGCCGCGGCTCGGGCTGCGCGGGCGGCGGCGACCGCCTTCGCGGCGGCCTCGTCGAGCGACGCCGCCGTGGCGAAGTGCGCCTCTTCCAGCAGGGCCGCGGCCTCCGCGGCGTTCGTGCCGACGATCCGGACGACCATCGGCACGTCGCGCGCTTGCCGGCTTCGCGCCTCGATCAGGCCGCGGGCCACCTCGTCGCCCCGGGTGATGCCACCGAAGATGTTGACCAGGATCGCCTCGACCTTCGGCTCGGCGAGGATCAGCCGCATCGCCGCGGCGACGCGGTCCGCCTTCGCCCCGCCGCCGATATCGAGGAAGTTGGCCGGCTCGCCCCCGGCACGCTTGACCAGATCCATCGTGGTCATCGCCAGGCCGGCGCCGTTGACCATGCACCCGATCGTCCCGTCGAGGTGGATGAAGCTGATGTCGTGACGGCGGGCCTCGGCGTCGGCGGGCGCCTCATCGTCGGGATCGCGCAGCGCCTCGTGGTCGGGGTGGCGGAATAGCGCCGA
>CAYXVP010000264.1:0-3273 GCA_964468305.1 uncultured Anaerolinea sp.
GATGCGCATGCCGAAGTTCTTGTGGAAGTTGCCGGCGCGGTAGTCCCACCAGGTGAACCGGCCGCGAACGTCCGGATGAATCTCGCGGAACTCGTCGTGGAGGCCCCACGCCAGCAGCTTCCGGAAGGCGTCGCGCTCGCTGCCGGAGACGTGGGTTCCGCCATGGACCGCGCGGGCGTCCCAGACGTCGTCGTCGGTCGGCGCGATGTTGAGGTCGCCGCCGACCAGAAGCAACTCGTTGGGGTCGCGTGTCTCGTCGAGCCAGGCCCGGGCGCGCGCGAACCAGCGCAGCTTGCCCTCGTAGAACGGCGAATCGACGATGCGACCGTTCGGGCCGTACAGGGTCACGACGCGGAACGGGTCTCCACCCGGGGGCGAGACTCGCAGCGACAGCATCCGCGCCTCTTCGGAGGGATTGAAGTCCTCCTCGTCGAGGCCCGGCGCCGCGCCCGCCCCGGAGTTCCGAACCGGGCCGTCGCCGAAGTTGATGAGCTCCTCGTCGAACGGGATGCCGTCACGGAGCGCGATCGCCACCCCATTCCAGCGACCCTCGCCGTGATGGACGAGCTGGTAGCCGGCCATCTGGAAGGTCAGGTACGGGGCGTCTGCGTCGGAGAGCTTCGTTTCCTGCATGAGCAGGACGTCGGGCGCGGCCCGGTCCAGCCACCACTCGATCTTCTCGAGCCGGGCCTTCATCGAGTTGACGTTCCAGGTCGCGATGCGCATACCGTTCGGCCCCGCTGCGGTCTAGCGGCCGCGGACTCCCGCGATGGTCATGGCGTCCATGTCGTCCGACTCGGCGCCGTGCTCCTGGAAGGGCAGGCGCAGGGCGTCGAACGCCGCGCGAGTCTTCTCCGGGTCGGACGTCGTCAGCATCAGCGCGCCGTCGGTGTCCTCGGCTACGCCGACGATGCCGGTGATGTTCACGCCACGCTCGCCGAGGGCGGTGGCGACTCGCGCCAGCGAGCCCGGCTTGTCCTCGAGCTGGACCGTGAACCAGACCATCATCGGGCAGGCACCTCCTGTTCGGCGATGGTACCCCGGGCTACCCTCCGTCCATGGCCGGCCCGAGTGCCCAGGTCTTCGGCACGCCCGATTCGCAGGCCACCCGCGCCGCCCTGCGCTTCTTCAAGGAGCGCCGGATCGAAACCCACCTCGCCGACGTCAGCCGCAAGCCGATGGCGCCCGCGGAGCTGCGCCGCTTCATCGACAGGCTGGGCGCCCGCGCCGTCGCCGACGAGACCTCGAAGGCCTGGCGCGATTCGGGCCTCGCCTTCCTCCAAATGGACGACGACGAGCTCGCGGACCGCCTCTTCAACGACCAGCGGCTCCTCCGGCTGCCCCTCGTCCGCGTCGGCAATGACGTCGCCGCCGGTCGCGACGAAGCCCGCTGGAAGTCCCTCGTTGGCGCGCTGGTGACGTCGCGGTGAGTGGGAGCCAGTTGGCGCCCTCGAGGTCCGCCGGGTCCGCCAGGTTGCGAGGCGAGGTCGCTTCGGCCTACCGGCGCCATGTCCGGGCGCCTGGGCTCGAGCCGTCCCTTGTCGCGACGATCACCTACCTCATCACGCTGATTGTCATCCGCCTCTACACCACGCTCGTACGTGCCCAGCCCGGAGCGCCGGACATCACGATCGGCGGCACCCACATCCACCACGTGGTCTTCGGCGTGTTCGCGCTGTTGATCTCCGGCGTGCTGAGCCTCGATGAGCTCGCCCGCCTGCCGCGGGCGGCGCTGTTCGGGGCGGGCGCCGCGCTGGTGCTCGACGAGCTGGGGCTGGTCGTCTTCCTGCGGGACGTCTACTGGCTGCCCGAGGGCGTCCTGAGCGTCGTCGCGGTCCTCGTCGGACTGGGAGCACTCGCGGTCAATGCCTGGCGTGGCCGGGCGTTCCTGCTCGCGATGGCCGGAATCCTGGGTCGCCGACCGCGATCACCCGCCTGATCGGAGGCTGACCGACAACGATCGGCCGTCGGCTCAGCGCCGGCGGAGCCTCGGCCAAGCAGCGTAGGCGGCGGCGACGGCGATCAGCCCGAGCCCCAGCCAGGCCCACAGCATGTCGCCGGTCATGAAGCTGCCTGGGAGCGCGCCGACGCCCTGCAGGGTCCAGACGAGACCGACGAGCGCGGCGACCGCAGCGACCACCCGACGGGTCCTGTCGGCGCGCGGCGAGGTCGGACCAGCCACCGTCGTAGCATGCACCGGCGAGCCGCATGGCGCGGCCGACGAGGAGAGCCGGATGCAGCAGCGGGACGTCGATCGGAGACGGGCGACCGACGACGAGCGCGGGGCGCTGTCCCGCCGGGACGAGGACGACCGCTCCGGCGAGCCGATGGGTGAGCACCGCCGATCGGGGCGGCTCCTGATCAGCCGCGACGTGGGCAGGAAGACGGGCGCCGACCCGACGATGACCGAAGACCGCAAGCTCCTCGAGCGGACCGAGCGCCCGGCCTTCCTCAGCTCGGATCCGTGGCGCGCGCTGCGCATCCTCGCCGAGTTCGTCGATGGCTTCGACGCGCTCGCCGAGATCGGCAGAGCGATCACCGTCTTCGGCTCGGCGCGCATTTCGGAGAGCGATCCGGCGTACGCGATGGCGCGCGAGATCGGACGCCTCCTCGCGCTCGAGGGCTACGCGGTCATCACCGGCGGCGGGCCAGGGGTGATGGAAGCGGCGAACCGCGGCTGCCAGGAGGGCGGCGGCCTCTCCGTCGGCTGCAACATCGAGCTGCCGCACGAGCAGGACATCAACCCGTACGTCGATCTCGGCGTCGAGTTCCGCTACTTCTTCGCCCGCAAGACGATGTTCGTGAAGTACGCCGACGGCTTCGTGATCCTGCCCGGCGGCTACGGGACGCTGGACGAGATGATGGAGGCCCTCACCCTCATCCAGACAGGCAAGATCCGGCACTTCCCGGTCGTCCTCGTCGGCAGCGCCTTCTACGCCGGATTCCTCGACTGGATCAAGGCGAAGCTGCTCGCCGAGGGTATGATCTCGCCGGAGGACCTCGACCTCATCCAGGTCACCGACGACCCGAAGGAGGTCGTCGAGATCGTTCGCACGGCGAGTCGCCGGCGAGCCGAGCACGCCGCCGACCACTCGATCTGAGGCCTCAGGCGCGCGGGACGGCGACCTCGAGCATCCCGTCGCGGACCCGAACCGGGTAGTAGCGGATCCTCCGGACGCGCGTCAGGCGGCGCGCCTCGGCCTTGATGCCCGGCGGATCGGGCTTGGGCCCCTTGTCCGGCGGTGCCCAGCCCGGCCCAGTACCGCGATGCGG
>CAYXVP010000265.1:0-3257 GCA_964468305.1 uncultured Anaerolinea sp.
GCCGGTGGCGGGTTCGGGGCCGGCCGCCGACCCGGTGGTGGGCCCGGAATGATGGGCATGTTGAGCATGCCGGTCCAGCGCGCGACCGACTTCCGCGGCTCGTTCCGCCGACTGCTCGGTCAGCTGGCCCCGGAGCGCGGCCTGGTGCTGCTCGTCGTCCTTCTCGCGATCGTCAGCGTCGCCTTTGCCGTGATCGGCCCGAAGGTCCTCGGCAACGCGACGAACGACATCTTCAACGGCCTCATCGGCAAGAACCTTCCGGCGGGCGTCTCGAAGGACCAGATCGTCGCCGGACTGCGCGCCAACGGTCAGAATCAGCTCGCCGACATGGTCCAGGCGATGGATATCCACCCGGGCCAGGGCATCGACTTCGGCGCCCTCGCCGGCATCCTCGTGATCCTGATCGGCGTCTATCTCCTGAGCTCCGTCTTCAGCTGGCTGCAGGCCTGGATCATGGCGGGCGTCACCCAGCGGACGGTGCTGCGGCTCCGAACCGAGGTCGACCGCAAGCTCGGGCGGCTCCCGCTCCGGTACTTCGATTCGAATCCCCGCGGGGACGTCCTCAGCCGGGTCACGAACGACATCGACAACATCGGCCAGACGCTCCAGCAGAGCCTGACCCAGCTCATCACCTCGCTGCTGACCATCGTCGGCGTGCTGATCCTGATGCTCACGATCAGCTGGGAGCTCGCGCTGATCTCGGTCCTCGCCGTCCCGGCGTCGGTGCTGATCACGGTCGTGATCGCGGGGCGTTCGCAGAAGCGTTTCGTCGCCCAGTGGGCCTCGACCGGGGCGCTGAACGGCCACGTCGAGGAGATGCACACCGGGCACGCGATCGTCAAGATCTTCGGCCGCCAGGAGGAGGCGATCCAGACGTTCGATCGGGAGAACGCCAAGCTCTACGAGGCGTCGTACCAGGCCCAGTTCATCTCGGGCACGATCCAGCCGGCGATGACGTTCGTGTCGAACCTGAACTACGTCGCGATCGCGGTCATCGGCGGTCTCCGCGTCGCCAGCGGCCAGCTGACCCTCGGCGACGTGATCGCCTTCATCCAGTACTCGCGCCAGTTCACGTTCCCGATCATCCAGACGGCGTCGATCGCGAACGTCCTGCAGTCCGCCGTCGCCTCGGCCGAGCGAGTCTTTCAGCTACTCGACGAGTCCGAGGAGCTCGCCGACCCGGTCGAGCCGATTCGACTGCCCACGACCCGGGGCGCGGTCGCGTTCGATGGCATCTCGTTCCGGTACGAGCCCGACAAGCCGCTCATCGACGACCTGTCCCTCATCGCCGACGCCGGCCACACCATCGCGATCGTCGGGCCAACCGGCGCCGGAAAGACCACCCTGGTGAACCTGCTCATGCGCTTCTACGAGCTCGACGGCGGGCGGATCACCATCGACGGTGTCGACACCCGGGACATGACTCGCAATGACCTCCGCCGGACCTTCGGCATGGTCCTCCAGGACACGTGGCTGTTCCACGGGACGATCCGCGAGAACATCGCCTACGGCCGCGACGGCGCGACCGAAGACGAGATCCGCGCCGCCGCCGAGGCCGCCCACGTCGACCACTTCGTGCGGACGCTGCCCGATGGCTACGACACCGTCATCGACGACGACGCGACGAACCTGTCGGCGGGCGAGAAGCAGCTGCTCACGATCGCCCGGGCGTTCCTCGCCGACCCGGAGATCCTGATCCTCGACGAGGCGACGTCCTCGGTCGACACCCGCACCGAGGTGCTCATCCAGCGCGCGATGGCGGGGCTGATGAAGGGCCGAACCGCCTTCGTGATCGCGCACCGGCTCTCGACCATCCGCGACGCCGACACGATCCTGGTCATGAACAAGGGCCGCATCGTGGAGCAGGGCAACCACGAGAGCCTGCTAGCCCGCGGCGGCTTCTACGCCGAGCTCTACAACTCCCAGTTCACCGAGGCCCTCGCCGAGGCGGTCTAGCGCGAGGTCGCCATGTTGACCGTCGTTCCCGGTGTCGTCGCACTCGGCGCTTGGCTCGGGCTCGAGGTCGTCGTCCGGCCCGGCGGCGTTGCGTCCAGCCTCGGGCGCGAAGGAACCGACCGGGCCAGCACCGCGCTCCTGGTCGCCGGCTACGCGCTCGCGGTCGCCCTGCCATTCGTCCTCGCTCCGTCCGGGCTCGGTGGAATCGGCGATCTTGCGTGGGCCGGGTTGCCCTCGCGTTCGGCGGCGTGCTCCTGCGCGGCTGGTCGATGACGGTGCTCGGCGCGGCGTATACACGAACGATCCGAACGTCCTCGCAACAGCAGCTCGTGACCGACGGGCCCTATCGCTGGCTTCGACACCCGGGCTACGCGGGCAGCCTCGCCGTCTGGATCGGGGTCGCGCTCGCGTTCAACAGCTGGATCGCCGCGGTAGCCGTCGCAATCGTCCTGGGCTTGGCGTATGCGTGGCGGATCCGCAGCGAGGAGCGAATGCTCGCCGAGGCCTTCGGTGCCGCGTACGACACCTGGGCCTCTCAGACCGCGAGGCTCATCCCAGGCCTCTTTTGACTCGCGCTCGTCCATAGACTGGCGCCGTGGCCAGGGGCGACGTCCCGGCGCGGTTGAACTTCCTCACGCTCGCGTGCCGCGACGTCGAGCGAATGGCCGAGTTCCTGCGGTCGTTCGGCTGGCCCGAGTCGCCGTCGTCAGAGGCGGCGCATCGCGTCTTCCAGCTCACGAACGGCATCGTGCTGGCGCTGTACGGCGCCCACCACTACGAGGCCGGCTACGGCGCCCGAGGCGAAGGGTTCCGCGGTTTCACACTCGGCATCAACCTCGGGTCGCGTGACGAGGTCGTCGCGGTCCACGACCGGCTCGCCGCAATCGACGGCGTCGTCGCGCTGGAGGAGATGTACGACTCACCGCACGGATTCAGTGGCTTCACCTTCCGCGATCCGGAGGGCAATGTCTGGGACGTCGCCTGGAAGCGGGGCTCGGAGGTCGCCGAGGACGGCTCGCTGACGTGGAACTAGGTCACCCGCGCGCAGCCAGGCGAACTAGCCGCGCTGCGCGATCTGGATCAGGTTGCCGCAGGTGTCGTCGAACACGGCCGTCGTCACCGGGCCCATCTTCGTCAGCGGCTGACCGAACTCGACGCCGAGACCGCGGAGTCGTTCGTACTCGGCCTGACAGTCGGCCACGCCGAACGACGTGTACGGGATGCCGTCCTCGACGAGCGCGGCCTTGAAGGGCTTGGCCGCCTGGTGGCCCTCGGGCCCCGACAGGAGCCCGGGGCCACTC
>CAYXVP010000266.1:0-3239 GCA_964468305.1 uncultured Anaerolinea sp.
CAGCCCCGAGCAGGCGGCGGCATTCGCAGCCGTCGACCGGGCGGCCGAGCGGCGGGAGGCAACGGCGATCCTCCTCGACGGCGTGACCGGCGGCGGCAAGACGGCGATCTACGCCGAGCTGCTGGAGCGGGCGCTCGGTCGCGGCAGGCCGGCGCTCGTCCTCGTCCCCGAGATCGCCCTCGCGCTGCCCCTCGTCGACCGGCTCCGAGCCGATCTCGACGCTCGCGTCGCCGTCCTCCACAGCGGGCTCGGCGATGGCGAGCGTGCCGACGAGTGGCGCCGGATCCGGCGGGGCGACGTCGATGTCGTCGTCGGGACGCGGCTGGCCGTGCTGGCGCCGCTCGCCGACGTCGGTCTCATCATCGTCGACGAGGAGCACGACTCGGCGTACAAGAGCGACCGGACGCCCCGGCTCCAGGCCCGGGACGCTGCCGTCGAGCTCGGCCGCCTGGCGAAGGCGCGGGCGGTCGTCGGGTGGGAAACGCCAGCGGTCGGGAGGGGGGGGCGGGCCCGCGCCGGCGGGGTCTCGCGGTACCGGCTGCCGGGGCGCCTCAGCGGCGCTCCGCCGTCGGTCGAGATCGTCGACCTCCGTGCCGAGCTGGCCGCCGGGAACCTGGCGATGCTGTCGCGCTCGCTCGCCTCGGCCCTCGCGAATCTCGCTCCCGACGAGCAGGCCATCCTGGTCATCAATCGCCGCGGGACCGCGTCCGTCGTCCTGTGCCGCGACTGCGGCCACGTCGCCACGTGTCCGGATTGCACCCGGCCCCTCGTCTACCACCAGGCCGGCGGCACGCTGCGCTGTCACCACTGCGGGCGAGCCTGGCCGATGCCGTCGCGCTGCCCGAGCTGCGGCTCGGCGCGTATCCGCTACCTCGGTGGGGGGACGGAGCGTGTCGAGCGGGAGGTGCGCGACCGCTTCCCGACGCGGCGCGTCGGCCGGCTCGATCGCGACGTCGTCGCGCGCAAGGGCGCAGCGGAGCGTGTCGTCGACGCCTTCACCGACCGGCGCCTCGACGTGCTCGTCGGCACGAGCCTCGTAACGAAGGGCCTCGACATCCCAGCGGTCACGCTCGTCGGGATCGTCTCGGCGGATGTCGCGCTCAACCTGCCGGATGAGCGTGCCGCCGAGCGGACGTACCAGCTCCTCGCCCAGGCCGTTGGTCGAGCCGGGCGCGGAGACCAGCCGGGTGCGGCCATCATCCAGACCTACCAGCCCGAGCATTCCGCGATCGTGGCGGTCGCCGATGGCCGAGCTGACGCCTTCTACGACGCCGAGCTCGAGCTCCGGCGCCGGTTCGGCTCGCCGCCGTTCGGGCGGCTCGTCAAGCTCACCGTTGCGATGGCCGAGCGCGGGGAGGCGGAGGCCGCCGGGCGCGAGCTGGCCGCGAACCTGCGTGATCGCGCGACGGCCAGGGGGGCGCGGGTCGAGGTGGTCGGCCCCGCGCCGGCGTTCATCGCGCGTCGCGGCGATCGCTGGCGATTCAACGTCGTGCTCCGCGGCGACGATCCCGTGGGCCTCCTCGGCGACCCGCCGGGCGCCCCGTGGTCGGTCGACGTCGATCCCGAGTCGCTGCTCTGAGCAAGGCCTGCCCTGCCGAATCCCGCCAACGGACGTACGATCCGCACGACCCGGCTGCACGACGCCCGGGTGGCGGATGCAACCCGAGGAGACCATCCATGGCCGATGACACGACCCCGAAGACGAGCGGCAAGACCACCGACGCGGAGAAGGACGAGTTTGCCTGGACGGAGCCGGAGCAGGGCAGCAACGACGCGGGTGCCAAGGCCCGCGAGTGGCTGAGCCAGCTCCAGACCATGATCGAGAACCTCGCGACCCAGGCAACGCCCGTCGTCAAGGAGATCAGCGCCAAGGCGGCAGAGCTCGCCGCGATCGCCGGTGACAAGGCCGGCCCGGTCGCCCACAAGGCGGCCGACTACACCGGTCAGGCCGGCCAGAAGCTCGCCGAGAAGTCGCGCGACCTGGCGGCGGAGCTGCGCCGTGACCTCGCCGGAACGAAGCCGGCCGAGGGCGGCGATGGCGGGAGCGACACGTCCGACAGCGACACGCCGACGGGGGCCGGCGTCGCGTAACCCGCGCGCCGCGGAGTCATCGCACGGGCGGACCGCGGACTCGACCGTTTAGACTCGGTTCGTGAGCGTCCGCCCCATCGTCCTGCTCGGTGATCCGCGCCTGCGGATCAAGGGCGAGCCCGTCGATTCGTTCGGGCGGTTCCTGCACGGCCTCCTCGACGACCTGACCCACACCATGCGCGACGCGCCGGGGGTGGGACTCGCCGCGCCACAGATCGGCGAGGCGCTCTCGGTCTGCGTGGTCGAGGTCGAGAACCGGCTGCACGAGCTCGTCAACCCCCGGATCGTGCGCGCGAAGGGCGACGACCGCGACCTCGAGGGCTGCCTGTCCATCCCCGGCTATGCCGCGTACGTGACCCGCCGCGAGAAGGTGTGGGTCGTCGCGCAGGATCGCCGCGGGCGTCGGATGAAGGTCGCCGGCTCGGGCCTGCTCGGTCGGGCGTTCCAGCATGAGCTCGACCACCTCGACGGCAAGCTCTACATCGACTACCTGGACTCGATGGACGAGCTCATCGCGGTCGGGCGCGGCGACGAGGCGTCCGAGGGCGCCGATGACGAGGCTGCCGCCGACTCGTCGAGCGTGAAGACGCCCGCGCTGGCATGACCGCCGGCCCGGCCCCCGGGCGGGCGGCCGACCGGGCACGAACCATTTTCCTCGGCTCCGGGGCGTTCGCGGTGCCCATCCTGGATGCGCTGCTCGGAGATTCGCGCGTCGAGATCGTGGGCGTCGTGACGGCGCCGGATCGAGCCGCGGGCCGAGGCCGGACGATGCTGCCGACCCCGGTCGCGCTCCGGTCGCGGGCGTTGTGGGTCCCGCTCCTGCAACCAGCGCGGGTGCGAGACGCGGAGGTTATCGAAGGAATCTCGGCCCTCCGCCCCGACCTCGGCGTGCTCGCCGACTTCGGCCAGATCGTGCCCCGGGAGCTGCTCGACCTCCCCCCGCACGGTTTCTTGAACGTGCACCCTTCGCTGCTGCCGCGCCACCGCGGCGCCAGCCCGATCCAGGCGACGATCGCCGCCGGCGACGCCCGCGCGGGTGTCACGATCATGCGCATGGACGAGGGCCTCGACACGGGACCGATCGTGGCCGCCTCGGATTGGGCGACAGCAGGCCACGAGACGGCACCCGAGCTCGAATCGCGGGCCGC
>CAYXVP010000267.1:0-3226 GCA_964468305.1 uncultured Anaerolinea sp.
GGATCGATTGCGAGGCGTTTACGAGCGACTGTTGCGGCCGCTCGCTCGAGGGCAGCTCGCGAATACGCCGCCCGCGAGCCAGCGCGAGGTCGAACGGGATCGGTGTGTCCGTTCCGGGCATGGGCGATCCTCGCTAGGCAGCGGCGCCCCCGAGCCCGGGCGACGGGAGCCCGCCGATTCCCCCCGCCATCCGGACCCGAGGACGCTGCCGAGGCTACCCGGCGGCGCTCATCTGCCGATCACCCTTGCCTCACCTGCGGCTCATCGCTCATGAACGGGCCGCAGCCTCGGCGACGGCGATGAGGATCCCGTTGAACCCGGCGTGGAGCCCGATCGGGCCCCAGATCGAGCCGGTTCGGACGAACAACCAGCCGAGCGCGAAGGCCACCGGGATCCGAACCACACCGGCCACGATCGCCACGCGGACGGTCTCGCCGAAGGTGTCGCCCGAGACGAACAGCACATGGGCGAGCACGAACACGATCGACGATCGCGCGATCGCTCCGCGGACGCCGACGAGCCGCCGCCAGGCGGTCAATGCAAAGCCGCGGAACAGCATCTCCTCGGCCGCCGGCGCCACGATCGCGCCGGCGATGAGGTGGAGGATGAGCCCGGATGCCGTCCCGGTCGGCGGCAGCGGGCTCGGGGGCGCGACGCCGGCGAGATTCACCGCGACCGCGACGACGACCGCGGTGACCAGGATCAGCGGGCCCGCGAACACCGCCCCGCCCCACAGGCCCCGAATGGCCACGGCGCGGTCGCGGACCCAGCCCATCTGGGACCAGCTCAGCACGCCCGGGCCCACGATCGTGAGGCGCACGACCGCGAAGAACACCCCCGCCTGGAGGAGCACTGCCAGCAGGTCGCCGAGCGCGACAGGGATTCGGTCGGCGAAGGGCAGCAAGGCCACGCCGACGAGGAAGCCGACCAGGCGCGTGACCGCCACGATCGCGATCAGGACCAGCAGCGGCGACGGCCCTGCGTAGGCTGCTCCGGCAGCTCGGCGTTCGACCGTCTGGGAGCCCACGAGCATGACGAGCCCGATCGACAACGCAAGCAGGGACGCCAGCGACAGGATCGCGCCGGCGAGCCCGCTCACGCCGAAGGCCACGGTGCCGGTCAGCCCGACGCCGATGATCGTGGCCAGCCAGCCGACGACGAACAGCGCCGGCGCCTGGCGGCCCTCGACCGTGAACGTCGTCAGCCCGAGGTACCGGCGAGCAGGCTCTGCCGGGGCGTGTCCGTCTGGCGAGGTGTCGGGCGCGGGAGGCGACGGCGCCTCCGGGTCGGAGGCTTCGGTCAACGCTCCGCGACTTGCTCGGAGCGGCGTCCGCGAACGGAGGCCCGGACGCTCTCACCGGCGGTTTCGAGCTCGCCCGAAGGCAGCGCCTCCCGGGTGGGCAGGCTGACGATGGGTGCCGAGCCGGCGGCGAGCTGGTCGTGGCGCTCGAACTCGCGGCCGCACCAGGCGCACAGCGTCCAGTCGAGCCCGACGAGGCGGGTGCAGTTCGGGCAGACCCTGTTCAGGCGTGTGCGGCACGTTGGACAGATGATCCAGGCGGGGTCGACCCGGCGATCGCACGTCGGGCAGTGGGGAATCGCCTCGATCTCGGAGAGCATCGCCTCCTCGGCGAGGTTGCGCTCGTACACCTCGCCGATCCGCTCCTGCGGCCGGATGACCCGATAGGTGAACACGGCCAGCGGGAAGAGGAGCGGGGTGAAGATGATCACGAATGCCGCCGCGAGGTACGGCGCGAGGGGGTTGTCGCTGCGGGATTGCATGTCCCGGAAGGCCCAGTAGGAGGCCGCGAGCCAGAGCAGGATCCAGTAGATCACCGCGAGCTGGATGCCGACCTTGACGACGGGGTTATCGAAGATCGAGCCGATGGCGTCGCCGATGGCGGTGAAGATCTGATCCATTCGGCGAGCCTGGGCCTCCGTCGTGCGAGCGTTCGCTGCGATTCACCGCGGCGACCGGCGGGAGTGTAGCAGGGGCCGATTTTGGCCCGGCGTGACGCATCCGACGGCCGGGGCGTCGTTGGCGTGACGGACCGTCAGGCCGACGGCCGATCGGTCGCGGTCAGCCCGCGGCCGCCTCCCCCGAGGCGGGGCCATTGCCGGTGACGTCGGCGGCGCCGGGGGCAAGGAACTGCCGCGGGGCCGCCTCGATGGTCCACGCCGTCGCCCGCCAGGCCAGCGCCGCCCCGAGGACCGCGAGCGCGAGGACCCACGCCGTGGCGAGCAGCAGCAATGCCGAGGCGAGGCTGACGTCGTCGACCCTGTTGAGGAGGTACACGCGTACGTGCTCGGCCGCCCGGCCGACGACCGCGATGAGCAGGAGCACGACTCCGAGCACGACGGCGTCGGTCGCGACGAACGTGGCGACACCGCGAAATCGGACCAGGTCGCGGATCGCCCCCCGAGTCGCCCGACCGACCGTCTCGCCTTCGGCCGCCCGGCGGGCGGCGAGACCACCGATCGCCTCGCCGACGAGCCACGCAACGACCGCAACGACGACGGCGTCCGGCGCCCGACCGAGCACTCGCAGCGCGATCGAGATCGACGGATCGCCCGGCGAGAGGAGCTCCTGGTAGGTGGCGATGACGATTCGAACCGCGCCATAGGCGAGCGCGACGAGCGTCGGCAGGTGGGCGATGAGCCGGATCGCGAGCGTGCGCCACGCGGACGGCGCGACGCCGGCCGGCGGGAGCTCCAGCTCGGCCGCAGCCTCTGCCTCTCGAGCGAGCGAGTTGTCCAGCCACGTGCCCGTGTACGCCGCCGCGGCGAGGACGGCGACGAGGAGCGTGAGCAGCAACGTGCCGACGAGCGCGGCTTCGACCGACTGGCGGCTCAGGGCGATCGCCTCGATCGTGGGCGCCAGCGCCGTGGCGATGGCCGGCGCGGAGGGCAGGCTGACGAGCGGCAGCAGGATGACGACGATGCCGCCCCGGACCAGGAAGGCGGCGAGCGCCATGACCCACCAGCGAGGCCGGCCGACGCTGGCCGCGACCGCAGCGGTCATCGACGCCGCCCACGAGCCGCTCACGTTCGCCTCCGTCTCTTGCTCCTCCCCGGCGAGGATATCCGTCGTCTCATTGCCCGTCAGTGGCGGCCGAGACCCTCGATCGCGCGTCGGAACGCCGTGAGCACCTCCGCGGCGAGCGCGTTCGGCCGGAGCGTCGCCGCCCGCGCCGGCTCCCAGCGGAACGCCGCCCGGACGATCGCG
>CAYXVP010000268.1:0-3204 GCA_964468305.1 uncultured Anaerolinea sp.
GGCCCGGTTCAAGACCCCGATCCGCGACCTGTGGCTGTGCGGCTCGTCGACGCACCCCGGCGGCGGGATCATGGGCGCGAACGGCCGGATCGCCGCGCTGGAGCTGCTGCGCTCGAAGGGCAGGCGGCCGTGAGCGGGCCGCGGCCGGGGCCGGCGTGGGACGTCGTCGTTATCGGCGCCGGCCACAACGCGCTGATCACGGCGGCCTACGTGGCGCGGGCCGGGCTCCGGACCCTCGTCCTGGAGCGCCGCGAGCGAGTCGGCGGCTCGGCTGACACGACGAGGCTGGCGAAGGGCGTCCGCGTCCCGACACTCGCGCACACGGTCGGCCGGCTGCGGCCATCGGTGCAGAAGGACCTCGATCTCAGGCGCCACGGGCTGTCGCTCGTCGCGCCGGATGTGCGGGTCTTCGCGCCCTCCCCGGAGGGCGGCGCGATCACCCTCCTCGGCAACGCGGAGAAGACGGCCATCGGCTTCCGACTGGGAGGCGCACTCCGAGCGCGCGACGCGGAGGCCTACACCGCCTTCGACAAGCGGGTTCGTAGGCTCGGCCGGTTCCTCGACACGCTCGGGCGCTCGACGCCGCCGGACATCGACTCACCGGGCCTCGGGGACGCGGTCCGGGCGCTCCGACTCGGCACGAGCTTCAAGGCGCTCGGGCGCGACGGCTCGCGGACCATCCTGCGGGTCCTGCCGATGGCGGTCGCGGATCTCGTCGCCGAGTCGTTCGAATCCGAGGCGCTGCGAGCCGCGCTCGCGTGGCGGGGCGTCCGCTTCGGCTCGGTCGGGCCGTGGTCGGCGGGCACTGCCGCGATGCTGCTCATGGACGGCGCCGGCAACGACGGCGGCGCCGCAGGCGAGACGGTCTTCGCGCGCGGCGGGCCCGGTGCGCTGTCCGCGGCACTCCTGGCCGCGGCATACGAGGCCGGCGCCGACGTGCGAACCAAGGCCGAGGTCGTTCGGATAACCTCCCGGGACGGCGCGGCGACCGGCGTCGTGCTCGTCGGCGGCGAGGAGATCCAGGCCCGCGGCGTCATCTCGGGTGCCGATCCCAAGCGGACGCTCGTCGACCTGGTCGACCCGGTCGCGCTCGGGCCGTCGCTGGGCTGGCGCGCCGGCAACATCCGGGCCCCGGGCGTTGTGGCGAAGGTGAACCTGGCGCTCAAGCGCCTGCCGACGTTCCCTGCAGGCGCGGGCGACGAGGCGGCCCTGCGCGGCCGGATCGTCGTCGCACCATCGATCGACGCGATGGAGCGCGCCTTCGACGCCACGAAGTACGGCCGCTGGAGCGACCAGCCTATCCTCGAGGCCACCATCCCGTCCCTCACCGACCCATCCCTCGTCGAGGGTGCGAGAGAGGGCGTGCACGTCATGAGCGTCATCGCCCAGTACGCGCCGTACGCATTGCGTGCCGGCGACTGGGCGACGAGCGCCGAAGGCTTCGGCGATGCCGTGGTCGACGTGCTCGAGTCGGTCGCGCCAGGCATCCGGAAGCTCGTCTCACATCGCCAGGTCCTCACGCCGGTCGACCTCGAGCGTGACTACGGGCTGACGGGCGGCCACCCGCTCCACGCCGAGGCCGGCCTCGACCAGTTCTTCGCCTGGCGGCCGCTGCTCGGCCACGCCCGCTACCGAATCGCGCTGGAGCGGCTGTACCTGTGCGGCTCCGGAGCCCACCCGGGCGGCGGCATCACCGGTGGCCCCGGCCAGAACGCCGCTCGTGAGATCCTTGCTGACCTCAGTGGCCACCGAACCTAGCGGCGCGATCGACGGGACCCCCGCGGCGGATCGGACTGGCGCGCCCGGAACGCCCTCCGACTACGACCCGGCCTGGGTCCAGCGGGTCACGTTGATCGCGATCATCGGCTTCAGCGTGGTCTGGGCGCTGGTGGCTTTCCTCGCGGAGCGTGGCCTCTATGGGCCGCCAAGCCATTCGCTCCAGGTCGATCTGTACCGCGGCTACGCCGAGCACGTGCTCGCGGGACAGGTCCCGTATCGCGACTTCGCGTTCGAGTATCCACCGCTGGCGCTCGTCCCAATGGTCGGGCCGGCGTTCCTCACGGGCCGACCTTTGACCGAGCAGGGATACCGCCAGGCATTCGAGCTCGTCCAGGCCGCTGTCGGCATCGTCACGATGGTCTTCGTGATGCGGGCCGCTGCGGCCCTCCAGCTGCGGCGACGGGACATGCTTGCCGCCGCGGCGCTCGTCGCGGCGTCGCCGCTGCTGCTCGGTCCCCTGATGCTCGCCCGCTACGACCTCTGGCCCGCGCTGTTCGCGGCCGCGTCGGTCTGGCTGTTCGTCATCGGCTCGACGCGTGGCAGCGCCGCCGTCCTCGGGCTCGGGATCCTGGCCAAGGTCTATCCCGTCGTGCTCGCGCCATTCCTGCTCGTCAACCTCTGGCGGCGCGGCGGGCCGCGCTCTGCGGCGGGCTTCGCTGCCATCGCGGCCACGGTCACGCTGGCCGGCCTGGCGCCGTTCCTCCGGCTCGCGACCGAGGGTGTGGTCCAGTCGATGCTCCGCGCCTTCCAGCGGCCCCTGCAGGTCGAGTCCATCGGCGCGACGATCCTGTACGCGGTGCACGCGGTGACCGGCCGACCGAGGCTCCACCTGGTGCACAGCTTTGGATCCTTCAACCTCCTGGGCGCCGTGCCGGCGCAGGTCGCGACCGTCCAGACCTTGGCTCTTGCCGCGGTCCTCGCGCTCGCGCTCTGGCTGTTCGCCCGGGGTTCTCAGTCGATGGACAGGCTCGTGATCGCCGTGGCGACCGCGGTGTGCGCCTATGTCGTCCTCGGCAAGGTCTTCTCGCCGCAGTACCTCATGTGGTTGATCGCGCCACTCGCGCTCGTCCGAGGTCGTGGCTGGTCACCCCACCTCATCCTCCTGGTGGTGGCCACCGTGCTGACCGGCCTGTACTACCCGCGGTTCTACGCGGAGTTCTTCAAGGAACGCGACGCAATATGGATTGGGGTCGTGCTCGGCCGGAACCTGATCCTGCTGCTCCTGACCGGATATCTCTTGGTCCGGCTTCGGCCGACCGGCGAGGACGCGGCCGTTCCCTAGCCGCCGTCCGGCGTCGGCTCCATCGCCTGCCCCTCGCTGCCCTCGCCCGGCGTCATCGGGTGGGCGTGCGGCTCGATGTCGCGATCCACCGTCGGGTCGGGCTCCCGCGGGCGGCGGACCAGCCGGCCCTCGCGGCGGCCCAC
>CAYXVP010000269.1:0-3196 GCA_964468305.1 uncultured Anaerolinea sp.
CTGCTTCGCCCGCCGCTGCACCTCGCCCAGCACGAGCAGGGCCCGCCCTCGCTCGAATGGGAGGGCGAGCCGTTCGTAGGCGACGATGGCCTTCTGCGCGCTGTCGATCCCGCCTTTGATATCGCCCCGCGCGGCGAGGACGAGGGCGCGGCAGCGATCCGCCGCCGCGACCATCGGCGGCCGCCGGATCTGCGTGCCGCGAGCGGCCAGCTCGTCGGTGAGCGCCGCGGCGCGGTCGAGGTCACCCAGCTGGATGAGGGCCTCGACCAGGTCGCTCGCGAACGCGATCCGCTTCGGGCCCTCGATCGCATGCCCGACGGCATAGCTGTCGAGCGACCGTGCCGCCGACGCGGCGTCACCCAGCGAGAGGTCCAGGAACGCAAGCACCTGCCTCGTGTACCGCCCGTAGCCGACGTCGCCGACCTCCCTGGAGATCTCGATCGCTCGCTCCGCGGTCGCGCGCGCCGCGTCCGTATTGCCGCGCGATGCCTCGACCAGGGCGACGAGGCCCATCGTCGAGCCCTGCCGCAGCCGCAGGCCCGCCTGCTCGGCGATCTCCAGGCCCTCCGCGGCGTAGCCCGAGGCCGCATTCCAGTTGCCCGCGAGCCATTCCAGCTCGGCGAGAAACAGACAGATCTGCTGGTGGCCGCGCTCGTCGCCCTCGGCGCTCGCGCGGTGCTTCCCGGCAAGCAGGCGCGACCGCGCGTCATCGAGCCGGCCGATGCGGATGAGGCACACCGAGAGCATGACCGGGGCGGAGTTCTCGGCGTCGACGTGGACCCGGCGGTCGAGCTCCTCCGCCCGGGCGAAGCGAGGGACGGGGTCGTCGCCGGCGAGCCCCTGCAGGAACTCGAGATCCGCGACCCGGACCTGGCCGTGTGCCTGCAGGAACAGGTCGCCCGACTCCTCGGCCGCGGCCAGCGCCCGGCGCGCGATGGGCAGGGCGAGGTCGAGGCGCCCGCCCGGCCGGGCCATCATCTCCCGGTCCAGCAGCGCGGCCGCCCGGCGGCGGGCATCGGGGCCGGCCTCAACGATCGCCTGCTCGACGGCCTCGAGCGCTCGCTGGAAGCCGTGCGGCACGGACTCGAGGAGCTCACCGAGAAGTCGGAGCCCCTCCGATCGATCAGGCCCCGCTGGCAGGTCCGCAACGGCGGACTCGACGAGGTTGCGGGCCTGGTCCAGGGCCCCCGTCGACTGGATGACAGGCCCCGCCTCGAGGATCCACATCGCGCGCTCGACTCGGTCGGCGTCGTTCGGTCGGCGCTCCAGCGCGGCCAGGAACAGCTCCGCGGCCACAGTCGGCGCGCCGCGTGAGAGCGCATCTGCGCCCGCGGCATGGAGAAGGGCGGCCGCGTTCGGGTCGGGCCCGGACGTCGCGAGGGCCGCGTGGCGGGCGCGGGTTTCCGAATCGAGCGCCGTCGCCGCGATGTGCGCATGCCAGCGCCGACGGTCCTCGGGATCGAGCGCTGCATATGCCGCCGCCGCGAAGAGCGGGTGTGCGAACTCGACGGTATCGCCGTGCAGGCGCACGATTCCGGCTTTCGCCGCCGGCGCCAGCCGGGCGGCGGCCTTCGCCTCGGTCCCGCCGAGCGCGGCAGCGATCCGGTCCAGGCGCGATTGGGACAGGGCGGCGGCCACGAACAGGGCGTCCCGCGTCGACTCGCCCAGACCGTGCAATCGATCGGCGAGCAGGTCCGTGAGGCTGGAGCCGAGAGCGAGGGGCTCGGCTGCGGCGCCCTCCGACGCCCCTTCCATGGCCCGCGCGAGCTCCAGGGCGTAGAACGGGTTGCCGCCCGAGGTCTCGTGGATCCGCTGGAGCGTCCGACGGTTGAACTCGAGCCTCGTCCTCGTGCGCAGCAGCCGATTGAGCGCGCCGAGGCTCAGCGGCCCGACCTCCACCCGCTTCGCCGGCCGGTCGAAGGCCCGGTCGATGGTTGCGCGGTTCGGCGGTGGGCTGGCAGCCGGCACGGACGGGGAGGTGATTCGCCAGGTCGTCATCGCGCCAACGGGCGCGTTGCGCAGCCGTCGCAGTGCAAACGCGATCACCTCCGCCGATGGCGGATCCAGCCATTGGGCGTCGTCGATGGCGACGAGGACGGGCCGTTCGCGCGCCAGCGCGCGGATCGCGTTGAGCGTCCCAGCCGAGATCGCCCGCTGATCAGGAGCCGTGTCGTCGGCCTCGAGCAGGAGCGCGATCTCGAGCGCCCGCCGCTGCGGCGCCGGCAGACCGGGGAGCACGGCCGCGAGGTGCGGCTCCAGGAGGTCGGCCAGGGCCGCATATGAGAGCTGCGCCTCGGCGCCGGCGGGTCGACAGGCGAGGACGGTGAAGCCGCCCTCGATCGCCCGATCGACCGCCGCCTGCCACAGTGTCGACTTCCCGGCCCCCGCCGGCCCGTCCATGACGAGCGCGGCAGGCAGGGCCGATCGATCGGCCAGGAACGCGTCGATCGCGTCGAGCTCGGCCTCGCGTCCCACCACCGCGGCCGCGGTCGCGTTCACGGCGCGATCATGGCGGGCTCGGAGCGCCGCGTCAGGCCCCGCGCGCGGGCAATCCGTGTGGTTCACCGCACTTTCGATCGTTTGTCGCGGTGCGGCACGATGACCATGTGGCCACCTATCTGATCGAGACCTACCTCGCCCGTGAGCGGTCGGGCGAGCTCGAGGCCTCCACGGTCCGACTGCGCGCGGCGATCGATGTGGTCCTCGCATGGGCCCCGGACCACCCGATCCGGCTCCGGCATGTCCGCTCGTACTTCGTCGCCGACGACGAGACGTGCTTTCACGTCATCGAGGCGCCCTCGGCAGAGGTCGTGCGCGAGGTCGCGCGGCAGGCCGGCATCGCTCCGGATCGTGTGGTCGAGGCCGCCGCTCGCTGAGAGGGCGCGTCCTCCCCGCCCTCTACGGAGCGACCTTGCGCACCTCGATTGCTGAGGAGCACGGCAGGTTCACGCCCGCCGCGAGGCTCTGCCACGCGATCTTGTATTGCGGCGGGGTCAGCGGGGTGTAGGTGATGGGGCCCGTGAACCCGGCGCCCCCGAGAGCCGTACCCCAGGCCGCGTAGGCGTTGCTCGAGTTGACCCCGATGAGGTTCGGCACGGTGCACTGTCCATTCGGTGTCGGCGTCGGGGCGGGCGTCGGAGTCGGGGTCGGCGTCGGGCCGGGGCTCGGCGTGGGCCCAGGCGACGGGCCGGGGCCG
>CAYXVP010000270.1:0-3192 GCA_964468305.1 uncultured Anaerolinea sp.
GGGGCCACCAGCACTGGTTTCTCGGGTAGGAACCGTAAGCGTGGCACCGCCTTGGCCTCGTCTCGGGGGGGGCCCGCGTCCCGGACCGGCCGGCCGGCCTCGGGCTCGGCCTTGAGCCGGCGCAGCACGAGCTCTCCCCGCTCGTTCGCCTCGCGCTCGGCGGGCGTGCCGTGGCGGCCGCTCGCGGCGAGCCGCTCGAGCCGGCGGTCGACCATGGCCAGATCGGCGAGGGTGAACTCGAGATCGAGGCGTTCGAGGTCCCGCGCCGGGTCGATCTCGCCGTCGGGGTGCGGCAGAGATGGGTCCTCGAACGCGCGCACCACGTGCAGCAGGGCATCCGACTCGCGGAGCCGGGCGAGGTGCTCAGCGGGCAGCTCCTCCGTCCCGACATGGCCCTCCGACGACGGCGGCGGCGCGGGCAGGTCGACGTAGGTCACGTCGGCGTGGACGATCTTCTTCGGCCGGAAGATCTCGGCAAGCCGGTCGAGGCGCTCATCGGGCACCTTGACGACGCCGACGTTGAGGGTGAGCGCGCCGTAGCCGCCGGTCTCGGCGTGGCCGCGGGTCAGCGTGTTGAAGACGGTCGTCTTGCCGCTCGCGGCGAGCCCGACGATGGCGATCTGCACGCTGCGAGGGTAGCGGCGCGGTCCTCAATACCCGGCGGCCGGATCCACCACGTTGCGGAGCGGCTCGCCACGGCTGAACCGCACCAGGTTGTCGCAGAACAGGTCGATGCTGCGGTCGAGGACGCGCGTCGACGACCACGCCGTGTGGGGGGTGAGGATCACGTTCGGCAGGTCCCAGTAGGGCGAGCTGTGCGGGAGCGGCTCATCGCGGAACGTGTCGAGCGCCGCGCCGCCGATGCGGTTGTCGCGGAGGGCCCGGACGAGGGCCGTATCGTCGACGAGCCGTCCTCGCGCGACATTGATGAGCCAGGCGTCACGCTTCATCGCGCCGACCGCGGCCTCGTCGATCATGCCCTCGGTCTCGGGCGTCAAGGGTGCGGCGAGGACGACGACGTCCGACTCGCCGAGCAGCTCGTGGAGCCCATCCGGGCCCACCACCCGATCGATCCGTGGTTCGAATGGGAAGCCGTCCTCGGCATCTGCCCCGCTCGGGGCGCCGCTCTCGGGATGGCGACGCAGGGCGACGACGCGCGCGCCGAACGCAGTCGCGAGGCTCGCAACGGACTGCCCGAGCGAGCCATAGCCGACGATGCCCACGGTGAGCTCACGCAGCTCGCGGCCCTCGAGCGGCTGCCACGTCCGTTCGCGCTGCAGCTCGAGGAGCTCGGGCAGATGGCGGCTCACGGCGAGGATCATCAGGAGGACGTGCTCCGCGATCGGGCGCGAGAACACGCCGCGGGCGTTCGTGGCGAGCACGTCGCGGGCCCGCGCGGCCGGCGTCAGCGCGCGCTCCACCCCGGACGTCGCGGAGTGGACCCAGGTCAGGTGGGGGGCGCGCGCGAGCAGGCGATCGAACGCCTCCGCCACCAGCCAGCCGCGGAGCAGGACCTCGACGTCGTCGACGGGGCCGTCGGCCAGCCCCTCGACGGAAAGGTTGACGATCTTCGAACCCGGCGCCGCCTCGCGGATTCGCTCGAGGTCCCTGGCACGGACCCGCGCCGACAGGATCGGGCTGACCGCGATGGCGAGCGGGACCCCGTTCGTCCCGCGCCCAGGCCCGGCCGACGTCCTCATGGCAGCACCCGCGAGATCCAGAGCTTTGGCTCGGCGATCTCGTCTGACGTGGGGAGTGTCTGGGGCCCGTCCCAGATCCGGGCCAGCGCGGGCCGGCCCCTGGCCTCGGCGACCGCGCGGACGAATTGCTCACCCTTCGCGTACTGCTCGAGCTTGAGGTCCATGCCGGTGAGCTTCAGGACGGCCCGCTCGAAGCCGCTCCGGCGCTGCCGGCGCTCGTGGAACCGCGCCGAGATCGTCTCGACCCCCTCGACGAGTCCCCGACCCACCTCGTCCATGACGTAGTCGCTGAAGCCCTCGAGCAGGCTCATCACCGCCTGCGTCTCGCGGAAGAGACGGCGCTGCTCGTCGCCCATGATCGATTCCATCCAGTGCTCGCCGCTCGCCTCGCCCCGGAGCGCGCGGCCGATCGCCCGGAGCGTGTCGCGCCCGAGCGAGCTCGCGTTGTTGCTGAACAGGCTCAGCTGGCGCTCGAGGCGTTCGGCGAGGTAGGGCCGTAACCAGGGGTGCGCCTCGAACTCGAAGGCGTGCGTCGTCTCGTGGAGCGCGATCCAGGTCCGGAACGGCGAGACCGGGATCGACAGCGCGTGGGCGGTGGCGCGGACGTTCTCCTCGACGAACAGGAGCCGGCCGTCCTCGGCCTCCGCAGAGAGCATCGCCAGGTCGTACTGGCCGAGCACGCGGGTGCCCATGAAGCCGAGGAGATAGCCGAGCTGCTGGCTGGTGACCCAGCGGTTGGCGAGGGCCATCGTCGCCCGCGTCAGGCCGCCGCCCTCGGGCACGACCTGGTCGAGCAGCTCGCCCTCCATGCGCGAGATGAGCGCCCTGAACGTGCCGACGTTGGCCCGGATCCAACCGGCCCGATCCACGACCGTCGCCCGGTCGACAACGCCCGGGAGCGGCGTTCCGAGTGCCTCCCCGAGGCGCGGGACGACGCGTGCCATCGCCTCTCGATAGGCGCCGTCGGCGGCGCGGAGCTCGAGCGCCGAGAGCTTGCCCGGCGCCTTCTCGGAGCGGCGGATCGCGACCCGCTCCACCGTGCCCCAGTCGACCCGTCCACGGCGCGCGATTCGCCCCGCCCCGCGGCCCACGACCCGCCCCGCCGCACCGGTCGCCCATCCGAGCCGGAACGCCCCCCGCGGTACCCGCCCCGCCCGCGCCGCGCGGATGCGAACGATGCCCAGCAGGAAGACCACGCAGGCGGTCCAGATGGCCAGCGCGCACACGGGGCCGAAGATCGCCTCGGCTCTCATGGGTGGAACTCTACTCGCGGCATGATCGCGGAAGAAGGAGCGCGCGTCTGCTACTGTTCCGTCCGCAACAGGAGAGGCGATCGCCCATGCACACGACAGCGTCGGGACTGAGGTACGAGGACGAGAAGGTCGGTGACGGCCAGTCGCCGGCGCCCGGCAAGACCGTCACGGTCCATTACACGGGCACGCTGGCGGACGGCAAGAAGTTCGACAGCTCGGTCGATCGCGGCGAGCCGTTC
>CAYXVP010000271.1:0-3190 GCA_964468305.1 uncultured Anaerolinea sp.
CGCCAGCGTGAAGTACCGGGCGAAGGTCACGTCGCGGACGCCGGTCGGGACGACATCTGCAAGGAGTGCCTGCAGCTGCGGGCTCTCGGCGAACGAGAACAGACCCATGACGGCGATGCCGATCCAAAGCCCGACGAGGCTGGAGCCGGCGGCGATGAAGGCGAGGAAGCCGACGGCGCCGCCGACATACGCGCCGATGATCGTGGGTCGGCGGCCATATCTGTCGGAGAGCCAGCCGGCGACGAGCGGCATCGGCACCGACAGCACGATCAGCCCGGCGTACATGAGGTTCGTCGTCGCGTCGGGCAGGTGCAGCACGCGGGTCACATAGAGCAGCGCGTACAAGTTCGCGACACCGAGGCCCCTCCCCCCGCCGCCGAAGACGGACGCGAGGTACGTCCGGCGGACCGTCGAGTCGGCCCAAGCCGTGCGCGCAGCCTCGCGGACGGAGCCCTCCCGGATCGCCGCGATCCGGTCGGTCCCCGTCTCCCGGACCCAGCGGTAGATGGCCAGGCCGACCAGCGCCGCGGGGATCCCGAACAGCACGGACGCACCGCGCCAGCCGAGCTGCGCCAACACGATCGGACCGGCGAGCGCCGCGACCACCGTGCCCACGTTCCCGCCCGAGATGTGGGCGCTGATGGCGAAGCCGCGCCGCTCCGGCGGGAACTGCTCGGCGAGCAGTCCGTTGCCGACCGGGTGCTGCGGCGAGCCCCCGATCCGAGAGAGCACGTTGGCGATCGAGAACATCGCGAAGGACTGCGTCATCGCCTGCGCAGCGAAGCCGATGCCGAACAGGAGCCCGCCGGCGACAAGGATCGGGCGTCGCGCGACACGCCGGGTGACGAACCCGTACGTCGACTGGATCAGCCCCGAGCTGACGGCCCCCATCGCGGCGAGGAACGGGATCGCCTCAACACCGACGTGGAACTCGGCCACGATGAGCAGGAAGATCGGCGGCAGGATCACCGCCTGCGCGTGGTTGACTGCGTGGGCGGTCGCCAGCAGCCACAGCGTGCGCCGGGGTTGGACGTCGACCGCCGCGGGCGGCAGTGCGACCCAGGCTGCCGTCACGCGTCGGGCTGGGCAGGACCCGGCTCAGCCGGGCTCTGGTGCGGGGCTGCGCAGCCGCCAGGTGGTCAGGTAGCCGTCACCGAGGCGGATCGCGCGGAGATCGTAGAGACCGGCGACCCTCGACCCTCCGGCGATCGTGCCCGTCACCGGCGCGCCCTCGCGGGAGTACGGCCGGCCGGTCTCGACGACGTCGCGCAGCGCATCGAAGTAGCCGCCAGCTCGAAACTCGGGCAGGAGCTCGCCGGTAATCAGGCCGATCCACGACTCGCGCTCGATGCCGGCCCAGCGCGCGGCGGCCGGATTCACGTACTCGAACCGGAAGTCCAGGATCCGCCCATCGCGGTCGCGGATGGTGCTGCCGATCGCGATGGGCTCGTCGATCGCGTCGAGGGTGGCGAGCAGGTGCTGCTCCAGCTCGGGTCGACTGGTCGTCACGTTCCGCGGAAGCATAGGTGAACGACCTGGGCCGGCGGCGTCCTGGTCGTGGTCTGGCAAGGGCATGTGCGACCGGTGCTCCTTTGACGGCGACAAGCGTTCGCCGCGGTGTCGTCCTTTGAGGTGAGCGGCCGCGCCACGGCCAGAGGCCCGGCGCGGCGCAAGCTCGGCGTGGGGGGTCACGCCACCCGCCACCATATCATTTCCTATACAGAACGTCTAGTATTGATTTTCCCTGAATGTGCTAGCGTCGTGCCATGCCCGACACAGGCATGATCGAGCATCCGCGCGGCCGGCCCCGGCGCGCCGCCGTGGACGCGTCGATCATCCGTGCCGCCGTGGAGCTCATGACCGAGGGTGGCGTCGCGGCCACGACCCTGACTGCCGTCGCTAGGCGCGCCGGCATCGCGCGCGCCACGGTCTACCTGCGCTGGCCGACGCGCTCAGCGCTGATTGGCGCCGCCGCGCGGGCCGCCGTCGGCGGGAGAGTGCTCCCGCTGACCGGTGACATCGAGCGGGACCTGCGTGTCGGGGCCTCGTTCATGCAGCGCGTCTTCGAGCTGCCGACGACGAGGGCGATGCTGCCGGAGATCCTGCGTGGCCTCCTCGCCAATCCACCGGAGCTCACGGCCGACCAGGTCGCCCCCCGGCGCCGGGACCTCGCGCGCCTCTACGCGGCCGGCGCCGAAGCCGCCGGCTTCGACCCGATGGTCGACCCGCACCTCCCCTTCGACATCCTGCTCGGAACCGCGATCGCCCATCTCATGGCGACCGGCCGGTCGATGACGGTCGACGAGGCCGACCGGCTGGCGGACGTGGTGATCGGCGGCCTGCGACGCCGCCCGGAAACGATCGAGCGGCCGGGTTGACCCGGCCGCTCGGAGCCTGCTGCGGGCCGGAGGAGCGGCCCGCGACCACGCGCGCCTAGAACTGCTCGAGATACTTCTCTACTTCCCAATCGGAAACCTGGGTCCGGTACTCGTCCCACTCGGCGCGCTTGGCGTCGATGAAGTGGTTGAAGACGTGATCGCCGAGCGCCTCGCGGATGACGGCGTCCTTCTCGAGCTCGTCGAGCGCTTCGGCGAGCGTGCCGGGCAGCTCCTTGATGGACTTGGCCGCGATCTGCGCCGCGTCCATCTCGAAGAGCGACTCCTCGACCGGCTCGCCCAGCTCGAGGCCCTTCTCGACGCCGTCGAGACCGGCCGCGATCATCGCGGCGAAGGCGAGGTACGTGTTCGACGCCGGGTCCGGGCAGCGGACCTCGACGCGGGTGCCCTCGATCGACTTGCCCGGCGAGACCATCGGCACCCGGATGAGCGCCGAGCGGTTCGTCCGGCCCCAGGTCAGGTAGGTCGGCGCCTCGTAGCCCGGGACCAGCCGTTTGTAGCTGTTCACCAGCGGCGCGAGGACCGCGATCATGCCGCGGGCGTGGGCCAGGATGCCGGCCATGTACGACTTCGCGATGGGCGACAAGCCGTACGACGACTCGGCATCGGCGAACGCGTTCTGCGAGCGCTCGATCGAGTACAGGCTCTGGTGAGTGTGCATGCCCGAGCCGTTGATGCCGTGGATCGGCTTGGGCATGAATGTCGCGTAGAGACCGTGGTTCTGGGCGATCGCCTTGAGCGTGAACTTGAAGGTGATCGCGTTGTCCGCGGTCTGGAGCGCGTCGGCGTACTCG
>CAYXVP010000272.1:0-3154 GCA_964468305.1 uncultured Anaerolinea sp.
GCCGTCGGCTCAGTCGTGGTCGGCGCCGTGGGCCGGCTGCTCCTGGAGCGGCGGAGCGCGCCCGCGACCCCGGTCGACATTCCGGTCGCGCCCGTGCCTGCGAACCTGCCATCGGGCGCTGACCTCGCGACGGCGGCTTTGCAGCGGGCCGGGCTGACCCCGATCGTCGTCCCGAACGACGACTTCTATCGCATCGACACCGCGTTCATCCCGCCGTCCGTCGACCGCTCGACGTGGAGCCTGAAGGTCCATGGGATGGTCGACCGGGAGGTCACCCTCACCTACGACGAGCTCGTCGCGATGCCCCTCGTCGAGCAGTACGTGACCATCGCCTGCGTCTCGAACGTGGTCGGCGGCAAGCTCGTCGGCAACGCCAAGTGGACGGGTGTCCGCCTGCGCGACGTGCTCGGCATGGCCGGCGTCCACCCGGACGCCGACCAGCTGATCGGCCAGTCGGTCGACGGCTTTACCGCCGGGATGCCCGTCGAGTGGATCATGGACCCGTCCCGGACGCCGATGATCGCGGTGGCGATGAACGACGCGCCGTTGCCGCGTGCGCATGGCTACCCGGCGCGGCTGATCATTCCCGGCCTGTACGGCTATGTCTCGGCGACGAAGTGGCTCGCCTCGCTCGAGCTGACCCGCTTCGACCAGGTCGAGGGCTTCTGGGTCCCGCTCGGCTGGGCGCAGAAGGCGCCGATCCTGACCCAGTCGCGGATCGACGTCCCGGCTGACGGCGCGAATCTCGCCGCGGGCCACACGCCCGTCGCCGGCGTCGCCTGGGCGCCGGATCGCGGAGTCTCGGCAGTCGAGCTCCGAATCGACGGCGGCGCCTGGGCGCCGGCAACCCTGTCGAAGCCGATCTCGAAGGCAACCTGGGTACAGTGGCTGTACGACTGGGACGCGCCATCGGGCTCGCACAGCATCGAGGTCCGGGCGACCGACGGGACCGGCGACGTCCAAACGGACCAGCAATCCAACCCGGCCCCCGACGGGGCGCGCGGACATCACACGATCCAGGTCGGCGTGGGCTAGCGATCGGCGGGAGGATCGGCCGAATCCGGGTACAGTCAGGTCATGCCGCGTCGCCTCTTCGTCTTTGATGGGCCCGACCGATTCGCCACGGGAACGATCGGCGAGCCCGGCAACCGGGCGTTCTTCCTCCAGGCCCGCGACGGGCGGCGCGTCGTCAGCGTCGGTCTCGAGAAGACCCAGGTCGCGGTCCTCGCCGATGGCCTCGGCAGGCTCCTCGTCGAGCTCGACCGCCGCGGCATCGTCGAGGACAAGCCGACACCCATCGCGCCGGACGAGAAGCCGCTCGACGAGCCGCTCAACGAGGCCTTCCGAGCCACGACCCTGACCCTCGGCTGGGACGGCGATACGGAGAGGATCCTGATCGAGGCGCGCGCCCAGGGCGAGGACGACGAGGAGGAAGCGGACGAATCGGTCGTCGAGGTCGAGGACGACGATGCGGACGGCCCGGACCTCCTCCGGGTGCGGCTGACGGCCGACGCCGCCCGCTCCTTCGTCGAGCGCGCGTTCCGCGTCATTCGGGCCGGACGCCCGCCGTGTCCGCTGTGCGGCAACCCGCTCGATGCGACCGGCCACATCTGCCCGCGCAAGAACGGCCATTACCTCAACTGAGCCAGCGCCGGCGCTCGTGGACGACGTCCTGGACCGCCTCCGCGACGGCGACCTCGAGGTCATCGGCAGGCTGCTCGGTTCGTCGAACAACGCGATGGTCGTGCGCGTCTGGCCCGGCTCGGAGCCGCCGTCGGCCGATGCCCTCGGTCGGCCGCTCGAGGACGGCGACCTCCTCGCGGTCTGGAAGCCGACCCTCGGCGAGCGGCCGCTGTTCGACTTCCCGATCGGGACGCTGGCGCGGCGCGAGGTCGCGGCCTACCTGGTCTCGGAGGCGCTCGGCTGGGGCATCGTGCCGCCGACGCTGCTGCGCGACGGACCGCACGGCGAGGGGATGTTGCAGGCCTGGATCGATACGGATCCCGAGGCGGACGTCATCGCCATGGTGAATGACGACGACCCGCGCCTCCGCCGGGTCGCGACGTTCGATGCGATCGTCAACAACACCGACCGCAAGGCCGGCCACCTCCTGCCGATCCAGGGCGGACACCTGTACGCCGTGGACCACGGGGTCACCTTCTCCACCGAGCCGAAGCTTCGAACCGTGCTCTGGGCCTGGGAGGCCAAGCCCTTCGACGGCGAGGAGCTGGCGGGGCTCGCCCGCGTGCGTGACGCGCTGGGCAGCGACGGCTCGCCGCGTCCGCTCGGCGTCGCCCTCGACGGGCTGCTGGCAGCCGATGAGATCGAGGCCACGCGGGCCCGCGTTGCCGATCTGCTGGGGACCGGACGCTTCCCCGGCCCGAATCCGGACTGGCCGGCCGTCCCCTGGCCGCCGTATTGACCCTCCCTGATTGAGGGGTCGGGCTCAGGCACCATAGGCATGTGGGAGCGGGAGGCGCGGCCGACCACGCGCTTGCGATCGACGTCGGGACCCAGAGCGTCCGGGCGATCCTGTTCGATCCGGGGGGCAGCCTCGTGGCGATGGGCCGCGTCTCGATCGAGCCCTACGTCTCGCCGCAGCCCGGCTGGGCCGAACAGGACCCCGAGGTCTGGTGGGCCGCCATCGGCGAGGCCTGCCGGAAGCTGTGGGCCGAGGCCGCCTCGGCATCGACCGCGATCGGACCGGACGCGGTCGCAGGCGTCGCGCTGACGACGCAGCGCGTCACGCTCGTCGTCGCCGGCGAGAACGGGGCGCCGCTACGACCCGCGATCGTCTGGCTGGACCAGCGCCGCACCGAGGGCCTGCGGCCGATCGGCGGCGCCTGGGGCCTCGCGTTCCGGCTCAGCGGCACCCGCGAGACCGTCGCTCGTTTCCAGGCGGATGCCGAGGCGAACTGGATCGAGCGCAACGAGCCCGCCGTCTGGAAGCGGATCCGCCGCTACGGCGTGCTCTCGTCGTGGCTCACGGCGCGGCTGACCGGAGAGTGGGTCGATTCGGCGGCGAGCCAGGTCGGCTACCTGCCCTTCGACTTCAAGCGTGGGGAGTGGGTCGGGCGGCTCGACTGGAAGTGGCGGGTGGCGCCGTTCGAGCGTTCGTGGCTGCCGCGGCTCGTACCACCGACGGGGACGCTGG
>CAYXVP010000273.1:0-3145 GCA_964468305.1 uncultured Anaerolinea sp.
CTTTATGCACTCGGCGCTCAGTCGGCGTTCGCAGCGGGAGGCGTGGTGGAGCTCAAGGCGGGGAGGCAGGGACAGGCGCCGGCGACCACGCACGGGTCGATGGACCTCGATCCGGCCTGGGTCAACCCGCGCGATCCGGCCCAGGCCCTGGGGCCTGATGGGCTGCCGGCACGGAGCCGGCGCGCCCCGCTCTGGGCCGACGTCCCCGACGAGAAGTGGGAGGACTGGAAGTGGCAGCTCAGCCACCGGGTCAACACCCTCGACGAGGTCGCCCAGGTCCTGAACCTCATGGCTGAAGAGCGCGAGGGCCTGATCGCGGACGACAAGTTCCGCGTCGACATCACGCCCTACTTCGCGTCGCTCATCGACCCCGACGACCCGAACGACCCGATCCGTCGCCAGGTCATTCCGCTAGGGCGCGAGCAGCAGGCGTTCACGGCGATGATGGCCGACTCACTCGCCGAGGACCGCCACTCACCGGTGCCCGGCCTGGTCCATCGCTATCCGGATCGCGTGCTGATGCTCGTCACCACCCAGTGCGCGAGCTACTGCCGGTACTGCACGCGGTCGCGGATCGTCGGCGACCCGACCCAGAACTTCAACCGCCGCGAGCACGAGGCGCAGCTCGACTACCTGCGCCGGACGCCACAGGTCCGCGA
Organism: uncultured Anaerolinea sp.; assembly: GCA_964468305.1. GTDB lineage: Bacteria > Chloroflexota > Limnocylindria > Limnocylindrales > CSP1-4 > UBA5189. The sequence continues at coordinate 660 of CAYXVP010000273.1, forward strand.
CGTGCTGATCTCGGGCGGGGACGGGCTCACGCTCGCCCCGAAGCTGCTCGAATCGATCATTCGCGGCATCCGCGACATCCCCCACATCGAGATCATCCGCATCGGCACGCGGGTGCCGGTGTTCCTGCCGCAGCGGGTCGACGACGAGCTCTGCGACATGCTCGCCCGGTACCACCCGCTGTGGATGAACCTGCACTTCAACCACCCGAATGAGATCACTCCCGAGGTCAGTCGCGCGGTCGACAAGCTGACCCGGGCCGGCATCCCGATCGGCAACCAGAGCGTCCTCCTCGCCGGCGTGAACGACTGCGTGCACATCCAGCGCGCCCTCGTGCACCAGCTCGTCGAGAACCGGATCCGTCCCTACTACCTGTACCAGTGCGACCTCGTCGAGGGCTCTGGCCACTTCCGCACCCCGGTCGGGAAGGGCCTCGAGATCATCGAGGGCCTTCGCGGGCACACGAGCGGCTATGCCGTGCCGACGTACGTGATCGACGCCCCGGGCGGCGGCGGCAAGATCCCGGTCATGCCGAACTACCTCATCAGTTACTCGGACCACAAGGTCGTGCTCCGCAACTACGAGGGCTACATCACGACCTACGAGGAGCCCGAGACGTACCAGAAGCACGACCAGGCGGCATGCGCCTACTGCCAGCACGAGCGGCCCGAGCCGGGCCAGTCGGGAGTGCTGGGCCTCCTCGAGGGCGAACGCATGTGGATCGAGCCGCGTGGCTTCCAGGAGCTCCACAGCCGCGGCAACACCGAGGCCCACCGCCTGCAGGACCCGTCAAAGTGGGTCCCGTTCGGCGTCGGGGCGATCGAAGGCACGGCCGGCCGGCCGCTGCCGGTCCTCGAGGCGGGCTCGAATGGCGCGTCCGAGACGAACGGGGCCACGCAGCCGGGCACGTACCCGCCCGGCGAGGAGCCGCGACCGCGAGAGGGCGAGCCGACCGCCTCGGCACACGGGGAGCTGCTCTAGCCGGGGGTTCGCGACGCCCTAGGATTCGGCCATGTCCGACCCGACGGGCCCGGCGCTGCAAGGACTGCGGAGCGCGCCGCCCGGCATGCCCGAGCCGACCATCGCCCCGCCGGTCTTCGCCGAGTCCGACGACCCGTTCGCGTCGCTGCGCATCGCCGACCTCGTGGCCCGCCTGCCGCGCGGCCAGGCGATCCCGTTGTCCGCGATCGTCGATCGGTTGAACGCCACGTACCTGGACTGGCTGTTCGAGCCGCGCGTCGTGGCCGACGCGCTGGTCCAGCTGCAGGCGAACTGGCTCGCCGACTACCGCAACGCGAGCGGCATCGTCATCGACGAGGGCCCGAGCGGCGCCACGCTGACCATCGAGGACACGAGCCGGGTCGATCCGTGGATCGCTCGCCAGGCCCAGCGGCTCGCCGACGCATGTCGGGCGGCGCTCCTCGAGTTCAGCCGGCGCGACCGCCGCTCGGGCGAGGGCTGACGACCAGGGGCCGCGTGGCCGCCTCCTATCATCGATCGGTGGAGCGCGACCTGATCCAGGCTCGGCCGGGCGTCCGGCTCGAGGCACTGCCCGGGCTGGTCGGTGTCGCGCCGATGGACGCGGCCGAGCAGTTCCGCGACCTGCCCGGCCTGGTCCTGCTCGAGAGCGCTCGCCCGGGCCGGAACGCCCGCTGGACGTACCTCACCGCAGATCCCGTCGCCGTGATCGAGGCGCCGTCCGCCGGCCCCGACGTCTTCGGCAGCGCGCGCCGGCTGCTCGGCCGGCTCGCGGCCGATTCGATCGACGACGCGGTCGCGCCGCCATTCACGGGCGGCCTCGCCGGCTTCCTCGGCTACGACCTCGGGCGGCAGCTGGAGCGGTTGCCGTCGATCGCAGTCGCCGACCAGGAGCTCCCGACGCTCCGGCTCGCCCTGCACGACTGGGTGATCGCGTGGGACCGGCGGGATGGTCGTGCGTGGCTCGCGGGGCGGGCAGTCGATGAGCTCGTCGGGAGGCTCGATGCTCGACTGGACGAAGTTCGAGCGCGCCTGCGCGGACCGGGCCCTGGGTCAACCGCGCCGCCCGTGGCGGAAGGCATCCAGATGCGCTCCGGGTTGGGTCGCGCCGCGTATGAGGCCGGCGTCGAGTCGATCCGCAAGTCAATCGCCGAGGGCGAGATCTACCAGGCCAACCTGACCCGCCGCCTCGCGGCGCCCTTCGAGGGCGATCCCTGGCCCCTCTATCGCTGCCTGCGGACCGGCGATCCCGCTCTCTTCTCGGCCTACCTCGACCTCGGGCCGGCCGGGCTCGACCGCGGCCCGCGGGGCATCGCCAGCGCATCGCCCGAGCCGTTCCTTGCCGTCGATGCGAGCGGCCACGTCTGGACCGACCCGATCAAGGGGACGCGACCCCGGGGCCGCGACCGCGACGAGGACCGGGCGCTCGCCCGGGAGCTCCTCGCCTCGGCCAAGGACCGGGCCGAGAACACGATGATCGGCGACGTCCTCCGCAACGACCTCGGCCGGG
>CAYXVP010000274.1:0-3108 GCA_964468305.1 uncultured Anaerolinea sp.
GGGGTCCGGCTTCGGCGAACGCCTCGACCGGCTCGAGGAGGCGGTCGCGCTGATCGCGCGGCTCTTCGCCGGCGAGCAGGTCACCCATACCGGCGGCTTCTACCAGGTGGTCGACGCGCTTTCCGCGCCGCGGCCGATCCAGGACCGCCTGCCGATCCTGATCGGCGGCTCGGGCCGCGAGAAGACCCTGCGGACGGTCGCCCGCCACGCCGACCTCTGGAATGCCTACGCCGCCCCCGAGCGCGTCTCGGAGTCGTTGGCCATCCTGCGCGAGCGCTGCGCGGAGGTCTGGCGGCCGTTCGAGTCGATCGACAAGACCGTGTTCATGGAGGTGGTGATCCGCGCCTCCGAGTCCGAGGTTCACGACTTCTGGACCGAGGTCGAGGAGCGCCACGGCATCCGGGGTCGCGTCGGTTCGGATGGCACGCCGCGGCTCCTCAACGCCGGCGGGCCGCCGGCAGCCGTGGCGGACTACATCGGCGGGTTCGAATCGATGGGTATCGACGAGGTCATCTGGATCTTCCGCAACCCGTTCGACCTCGAGACCATGGCGAGCCTCGGCGCCGTGCGGCGCCTGGTGGCGGCCGCCGGCTAGCTCGGAGCCGGCGACGCGCTCGCGAGCGATCGCACCTCGCCCACCGTGACCGGCCAGCCGAAGCCGCAGTAGGTGGCCTCGATCGCGCGGATCTCGCCCGCGACCTCGATCGTGTCGCCGTCACGCGCGACGACGGTCCCGTCGTGGTCGAGGATCGTGAACTGGTCGCCGAAGAGCGGGCTCGACGGATGCGCCGCCACGACCTTCCAGCCCTTGGGGAAGAAGAGCACGAAGTCGTCCTGGCCGAATGGCGGCAGGTATGCGCTCGACGCGTTGGGCGTCAGCCCGACGCAGGCCTCGAAGCCGAGATAGATCGCGCCGCGGACGGTCGCTGCCGTCGCGACGCCCGCCGGCGCACGGACGGGCGGGATCGGCGTCGGGCTCGCGAGCACCGTGGGCACGCTGCTCGGCGTCGCGGGCGCGTCGGTCGGGTATGCGGCAGTGCCGCTCGGAGGTGGGCCGGAGCAGGCGCCGACGAGGATGACCGCCGACAGCAATGCGCGCGGGAGAACCGACCGCACGGACGCGGCCCGGCGCCGTTCGCGCTCGGGCTCAGGCGCCGGCGTTGATCATCACGTGCTTGATGAAGGTGTAGTCCTCGAGGGCGTACTTCGAGCCGTCCTTGCCCCAGCCGGACTGCTTGACCCCGCCGTGCGGCGTCTCGGAGGTGAGGGTGAAGTGCTCGTTGATCCAGACGTGACCGAACTCGAGCGCCTTCGCGACGCGCATCGCCCGCCCGATGTCCGACGTGAACACGGAAGAGGCGAGCCCATACGGCGTGTCGTTCGCCCAGGCGATCGCGGCCGACTCGTCGCTGAACTGCTGGACCGTGACGACGGGCCCGAAGATCTCGTCCTGGATGATCTCGGACTTCTGGTCGGGGCCGGCGATGACCGTCGGCTCGTAGTACGCGCCGGCGCGATCGGGTCGAACCCCACCGACGACGACCGCCGCCCCGGCTGCGCGCGCTCGGTCGACCATGCCTTCGACCTTGTCGGCCTGCGCCTGCGCGATGAGCGAGCCCATGTCGATCTCACCCTCGGCCGGGTCGCCCCAGGTGATCGAGCGGACCTGCTCGGCCAGCTTGTCGACAAAGGTGTCGTAGACCGCCGGGCCGGCGAGGACGCGGGTGGCCGCGGTGCAGTCCTGGCCGGCGTTCCAGTAGCCGGCGGCCTTGAGCGTCTCGGCGGCGAGGTCCAGGTCGGCGTCGTCGAAGACGATGACCGGCGCCTTGCCGCCCAGCTCGAGGTGGAGTCTCTTGACGGTCTCCGACGCGATCCGCGCGACGCGCTTGCCGGTCGCAGTGTCGCCCGTGATCGAGACCATGCGTACCTTCGGATGGCCCACGAGGTGGTCGCCGATGGCGTTCCCGGAGCCGGAGATGACGTTGACGACGCCGGGCGGGAGATGCTCCGCCAGCGTGTCGGCGAACGCCAGGGCCGTGAGCGGGGTCCTGATCGACGGCTTGAGCACCACGGTGTTGCCCACCGCCAGCGCCGGTCCCAGCTTCCAGGTGGCCATGTAGAGCGGGTAGTTCCACGGCGCGATCGACGCCACGACGCCGATCGGGTCGCGCCGGATGAACGACGTGTGACCGGCGAGGTACTCGGTGGCGGCGAGGCCCTCCGGGATGCGGGCGGCTCCCGCGAAGAATCGGAACAGGTCGACGCACGTCGTCATCTCGTCGATCGCGGCCTGGACCGGCTTGCCCGCGTTCTGGCTCTCGAGCCGGCCGAGCTCTTCCGCGCGTCCCTCGAGCGCATCGGCGATCTTCAGCAGCAGCAACGAGCGATCCTGCGGCGTCGTCGTCTTCCAGGTCTCGAAGGCGCTCGCCGCCGCATTCACGGCGCGATCGACGTCCTCGGCGGTGCTCGCGGGGACCTTGGCGATCACCTGGCCGTTGGCCGGGTTCTCGATGTCGAGGGTCTCGCCCGCCGCCGCTTCGACCGACTGCCCGCCGATGAGCTGGCGGTAGGTCTTCACGCCGGGTCGATCCATCACGTCGGTCATTCGAACGGTCCTCCAGGGCGTGGCCGCGGGCCGTGCGCCGGCCCGCCGAATTTCGAGGCGCGGAGCACGGCTCGGCGCGTGATTCGCAGGGTGCGGGCACCATTCTCGCGCATGTCGACCGCCCTGGCGCGCCCCGCCGGTCTGATCTTCGACCTCGACGGCACCCTCGTGGACACGGTCCGCGCGCGGATCGATGGCTGGGTCGAGGCGCTCGGCGGCTTCGGCCTGGCGACGACGGCCGACGCTGTCGGACCGCTGATCGGGATGGACGGCAAGCGCCTCGCCGGCGAGGTCGCACGAACAGCGGGTCGACGGCCCTCGGTGGACGAGCTCGAAGCCATGGACCACGCGGCCGGCGAGGCGTTCGACCGACGCAACCGCGAGCCGCGAGCGCTGCCCGGCCTCGCCGAGGCCCTGGCCGCGATCGAGCGGTGCGACGCCAGGTGGGTCATCGCCACGTCCAGCCGCGCCGCCCAGGTTCGGGGCTCGGTCGCCGCGCTCGG
>CAYXVP010000275.1:0-3088 GCA_964468305.1 uncultured Anaerolinea sp.
TGAACGCCTCGAGGTCCGTCCTGCCGTTCGGCGCGGCCTTGATCGAGATGGTGTGCAGGCCGGCCATCGTGGCCGTGGCCGGGTTCGTGCCGTGCGCCGAGTCGGGCACCAGGACGTCGGTCCGGGCCGTGTCGCCGCGGGAGCGGTGGTACTCGCGGACCATGAGGATCCCGGTCAGCTCGCCATGGGCACCGGCCGCCGGCTGCAGCGTCACCGCGCGCATGCCGCTGATCTCGAGCAGCATCTGCTCCAGCTCCCACAGCAGCTCGAGTGTGCCCTGGGCGACGGCATCCGGGGCCAGAGGGTGGAGCTGCGCGAAGCCGGGCTGCCTGGCGGCCCATTCGTTGACCTTCGGGTTCCACTTCATCGTGCACGAGCCGAGCGGGTAGAAGCCCGTGTCGACCGCATGGTTCAGCTGCGACAGGTTGACCCAGTGGCGGACGGCCTCCGGCTCGTTCACCTCGGGGAGCGCAGCGGGCGTCGTGCGCCGGTGCTGGGCCGGCAGGCGATCCAGCGCGTCCCGTGGTGGGTGGGGCACCTTGTCCGAGCCGCGCCCTGGCTTCGACAGCTCGAACAGCGTCGGCTGAAGGCGCGGCCCGCTCGCGCTCACGCGGGGACGACCTTCGGCCGAGCGCCCAGGTCGCTCAGTTCGGCCGTCGGTGAGCCCACCGCAGGCACGCTTCTCGCCTGATCGCCGAGGATGGCCCCAAGCTCGCGCGCGAAGGTGGCGATGTCGTCGCCGCCGGTCACCTCCGTGGCGCAGACGAGCAGGGCATCGGCGAGACCCGGCTCGTCGGGCACCGCGTCGGCCAGCACGAGCCCGGCGAGGACGCCCCGGGCGAGCAGCTCGCCGTGGACGGCGGGCGCGTTCGGGACCCGGATCGCGAACTCGTTCAGGTACGCGCCCGCGTGCACGCGCGCGACCCCCACCGACGCGAGAGCCGCCTCGAGCTCGCTGGCGCGCGCCGCGCCCAGCGCCGCCACGTCGCGCAGTCCGTGCGGCCCCAACGCGGACAGCCAGACGGATGCGGCGAGCGCCAGGAGCGTCTGGTTGGTGCAGATGTTGCTCGTCGCCTTCTCGCGCCGGATGTGCTGCTCCCGCGCCTGGAGCGTCATCACGTAGGCGCGCCTGCCGTCGACGTCGGTGGTCATGCCAACGAGACGGCCCGGAATCTGGCGGACGAGGGGGTCGGTGCAGGCGAGGATGCCGAGGTACGGCCCGCCGTACTGCGGCGGGATGCCGAGCGCCTGGCCCTCACCGGCGGCGATGTCCGCGCCGTAGGCGCCCGGCGGAGCGAGCACGGCGAGCGAGACGGGCTCCACGACGGCGACGAACAGCGCCCCTGCCGCGTGGACGAGGTTCGCCGCCTCCGCCATGGGCTCGAGCAGGCCGTAGAAGTTGGGCTGGGCGAGGACGACCCCGGCGCTCGGGTGGTCAGGATCCGCGAGCCGCCGCTCAAGGGCGGCGAGATCGGTGGTCCCGGCCAGGGGCCCGTCGGCGACCAGCGGGAGCTCCTCGAGGTCGAGCCCGGCCCCATCGAAGTAGGTCCGCAGAACCTCGCGATAGTGCGGGTGCACCGCGCGCGAGACGAGGACGCGTCGGCGCCCGGTCGCCCGGCACGTCATCAGGGCAGCCTCGGCGGTGGCCGCGGCCCCGTCGTAGTGGGACGCCGAGACGACGTCCAGCCCGAGCAGCTCGGCGACCAGCGACTCGTACTCATAGATGCCCTGGAGCGTGCCCTGGCTCACCTCGGGCTGGTACGGCGTGTACGCCGTGTACCACTCGCCGCGGAGCAGGATCTGGTCGACCAATGGCGGCGAGAAGTGGCGGTACGCCCCCGCGCCGAGGAACGAGGCGAGGTCGACCCGGTTCTTTGCGGCGAGGCCGGCCAGGCGGTTCATGAGCAGCTGCTCGGGCTCCGGCGGGTCGAGCCGGAGCGGGCTGGCGCGGAGGGACGGCGGGATGTCCGCGAACAGGTCGTCGACGCTGTCCATCCCCAGCGCCGCCAGCATCCGCTGGCGGTCGGCCGGCGTGTGGGGGCCGTAGGCCAACTTCGGTCAGGCCTCCGCCGTCAGCTTCTCGTAGCCGGCAGCGTCGAGGAGCCCGCCGATCTGCCCCGCCTCGCCGATCCTGACCCGGATCATCCAGCCGTCGCCGAACGGGTCGCTGTTCACCAGCTCGGGCTTCGAGCCGAGGTCGGTGTTGACCTCGACCACCTCCCCGGAGACGGGCGCATACAGGTCGCTCACCGCCTTGACCGACTCGACCACCCCGAACGTCGCGAACTGCCCGACGGCCTTGCCGACCGCCGGCAGGTCGACGAAGACGACGTCGCCCAGCTGGTTTGCGGCGAAGTCGGTGACGCCGATCGTCGCCGTGTCGCCATCGACCCGGACCCACTCGTGGTCCTTCGTATAGCGCAGGTCCGAGGGGACCATCCGAACCTCCAGGTGCCGGGCTCGCGCCGGGCAGGGCTACGCCGGCTTGGCGCGCTTGTAGAACGGCAGCGGCACGACCTCGGCGGCCACGGGCTGCTCGCGGATCTCGACGGAAAGTATCGTACCCGGCGCACTCTCGCCGGGCTCGACGTAGGCCATCGCGATGGGCTTGCCGAGGGTCGGCGAGTGCGTGCCGCTCGTCACGACGCCGATGCGGTCGGCGGCGTCGAGGACGGGGTAGCCGTGGCGGGCGATGCCCCGGCCGGTGACGACCATGCCCACGAGCTGTTTGGCGGGTCCCGCGGTCGCCACACGGGCCAGCGCGTCGCGCCCGACGAAGTCGCCGGGCTTGTCGAGCTTGACGACCCGGCCGAGGCCGGCCTCGAACGGGTTCGTCTCGCGGTCCAGCTCATTTCCGTACAGCGGCATCCCGGCCTCGAGCCGGAGCGTGTCCCGGGCGCCGAGGCCGGCGGCGGCGACCCCGGCCCTCTCGCCCGCCTTCGCCAGCGCCTCCCAGATCTGTGGGCCTCGTGCCCAGTCGACGAAGATCTCGAAGCCGTCCTCGCCCGTGTAGCCGGTCCGCGCGACCAGGGCCGGGATGCCGGCGACCTGGCCCTCGGCGATCGCGTAGTAGCGGAGGCTCGGCAGG
>CAYXVP010000276.1:0-3078 GCA_964468305.1 uncultured Anaerolinea sp.
TACTTGCCTGGTATCGCCGCCGGCACGGACGTCGAGTCTGTCCGACGGCGTCGCGCTGGGAGCGTGCCGATGTCGCTGGACCTGCGTGGGGCGCGCGTCGAGGAGGCGCTGGCCGCACTCGACCGCTATCTCGACGACGCCTCCGTCGCGGGTCTCGCCCGCGTGTCGGTGATCCATGGCCTCGGCACGGGGGCGCTCAGGGATGCGGTCCGCTCCGACGCGGCGGCGAGCCCGCTCGTGCGAACGGTGCGCGCAGGGGAGCGAGGCGAGGGCGGCGACGGGGTGACGGTCGTGGAGCTCGGCTGAGGGCCCGTAGGCGGTCGCCGCGAGCCGCCGATCAGCTTCGGCGGCGCCTTCGCAGGATCGGCCGGCCCGGCCGGTCGAGCTTGAATCGCCGCCCGATCGCGAACGTTAACAGGGGCACGAGGAACGGCAGGAGGACGGCCATCGCGATGCCCGAGGACGTCGGGGACCCGCGCGCCGCCGTCGGTGCAGCGGGAAGAATCGACGGCAGGAGCGTGTGCGGGTTGCCCTTGGAACCCGATGGCTGCGGCGTGGGCGTCGGACAGGGCTCGATGAACGACGGCACTGGCGTGGGCGGACCGCCGCCCGGCCCGCACGAGACCACCGACGAGCAAACCTCAGTCGGGGCGAACTTGCCGCCCCACGTCCGGCCGAACGGCACGAGTCGGCCGTCGAAGAAGTAGACGGTCGGGGTGCGCTTCGGCCCGCCCCGGACCCACGGCCCCTTGGCCGCCCGGGTGGCCCAGCCCTGGGTGTACTTCTGCCACTGCGGGAAGCGTGACTCGACCTGGCTGAAGTCGAGGAACTCGCGGCTGACCTCGGGACCGGTGCAGCCGTCCACCCAGAGGAGGCCGGTGGCCGCGTCGATCTGCTTCGCGACGTGCATGTCGTCGCTCTGGAGCGAGTTCTCGGTGCCCTTGATGAACAGCTCGTTGAAGGTCTGCACGGTGCCCGGGCCGGGGAGCATGCCGCTCCAGGCGTCGACCTGGCGCTCGACGATGCCGTCGGGCCGCTGGAACTTGGCGACCGGCGTCCCTTTCGTGATCTCGGTCATGATCTTGCTCCACAACGGCGCCGTGGTCGTCGTCGAGAAGACCGGCTCGACTGGTGCCGCGTCCGAGTTGCCCATCCACACGCCGACGGCGATGGCCGGCTGGTTCGGGTCCTTGGGGGGAGCGACGTAGCCGAAGGCGTCGATGTCCTTGCTCTCGTCGGTCGTACCGGTCTTGTATGCCGCGGGGCGGCGCTTGCCCTTCTCGAGGATCTTCGACGCGGCCCAGTAGGGGTTCACGCTGTCGATCGTGTTGCCCTCGAGGATGTTGTTGATGATGTACGAGGCCTGGGGCGAGGCGACCTGCTTGCCGACCGGCTTGTCCTGGGGCGTCGGGTAGACGACCTTGCCCATGTTGTCCTTGACCTCGAGGATCGTTCGGTGGGGCATCAGCACGCCGCCGTTGGCGATGGCACCGTAGGCGCTGAGCAGGTCGGCCATGTGGATCTCGAGCGTGCCGATGGCCATCGACGGCGTCGGGACGGTGCCGGGCAGGAAGGTCAGTCCGAACTTCTGGTACTGGGCGAAGAGGTGGTCGAAGCCATTGATATAGCCCGACTTGATGGCCGGGATGTTCAACGAGAACTGGAGCGCGGAGCGGAGACGGACCGGTCCACGCTCAAACTTGTCCGCGTCGGCGGGCGCCCAGTTGCGCTCGAACTGGGTGACGACGTCCATGAACAGCGTCGCCGCGGTCATGGTGTGATCGTCGAGGCCGGTGATGTAGCCGATCGGCTTGATCGACGACCCGGGTTGCCGGAAGGCGTCGAACATCACGTCGAACTGGGGCGAGAAGTGGGGGTCCCTGGTTTGCAGGTAGTAACCGGCGCTGCCCGCGGTCGCGAGCACCTCGCCGGTACGGTAATCGATCACCGTGCCTGCGGCGTTGTGGATCTTCTTGCCGCGCAGGCCGAGGACCCAGCCCTGATCCTTCCTCGGGATGTTCAGGTCATTGAGGATCTTGCGCGTTGCGTCGGCGGTCTTCGCCAGGGGGGCGCGACCCGCCGCGTACACCCACTTGTCGACGACCTGCTGGTATTGCCAGTTGAGCGTGGTCGTGACCTGGTAGCCACCCGTGTCGACCGCCTGGCAGTTGTCGGCCGAGTCCGCCCCGCACAGGATCGCGCCGAGCTGGCTGCGGACCAGCCAGACGAACTGCGGCGCCTTCCACGGAGGCGCCTCGACCGGGCTCAGCACAATCTCCTCCGCCCGGGCGGCGTCGAACTCGGCGGCGGTGTGCTTGCCGGCCGTGAGCACGCTGCGCGACTGCATGAGATCGAGGACGTGGTTGCGGCGGGCGGCAATCTCGGTCGTCGATGGGACGACAAGCTTCACCTTGTCGGACGGGCAGGTTTGGTCCTCGGCAATCTGGATCAGGCACTCGCTGACAGCGTTGTGCATGAGGTCGTAGTGAGTTGGTGACTGGGGGATCGCGGCCAGGATCGCGTACTGGGCGAGATCCAGGTCAGCGATCGGCTTGCCGAAGTAGCCGATCGCCGCGGCGGCGACACCGTAGCTCTGGTTGCCGTAGAAGTTCTCGTTCAGGTACGCGGCCATGATCTTCTGCTTCCCGTCGAGGCCGGGATAGGCCTGCGTCAGCCGGATCGACTGGATGATCTCCCGGATCTTGCGGTCATAGACCGAGCCTGCGAAGGCGCTCTCGGGCAGGAGCTTCGCGCGGACCAGCTGCTGCGTGATCGTCGATGCCCCGCGGGGCCTGCCGGCCAGCGTGTCCAGCCCGGCGGAAACGACGGCGCCGATGTCGAAGCCGGGGTTCGTCCAGAAGTCCTTGTCCTCGACCGACGTGGTCGCGTCGATCATCTCGGCCGGTATCTGATCGAAGGTCAGGATCTCGCGGCGAAGCTCGCCGAAACGAGCGAGCTCGACCTTCCAGGTCCGGTCGTAGATGACAGACGGCTGCTCGAAGGTCAGGTTGGCGGGGTCGAGCGCGGCCGACGGATCGGGCAGGTCGCGGCTGTAGAACGCGTAGGCGCTGACCGTGC
>CAYXVP010000277.1:0-3057 GCA_964468305.1 uncultured Anaerolinea sp.
GGGCGCCGCCGGCCGTGGCGGCGACGTCGCGGACGACGTCGAGCGCAAGGAGCCGGTCCGCGGCGAATCGCGCCGGATCGGCGACGCCGGTCCTGCGGGCGCGGCGTGCCAGGCCATCGCGGATGCGTTCGAGGGCACGATCCGTGGCGCCGGGGAGCGGGTCGTGGAGCGCGACCCGCCAGCCACCCTCGAGGGCTACCTGGGCGATCCCCGCGCCCATCGTTCCCGCGCCGATCACCGCGACCCGGGCCGCCTCGCGATGCGCGGTCGCGTCTGGCTCGGACATCCGGCCGAGCGTACGCTGACCGAACGTGGCCGGCATCCAGGACGCACCCCTCGTGCACGCCGACGATCGAGCGACGTGGCGCGGCTGGCTGGAGGCGAATCACGCCACCGCGACCGGCGCCTGGTTGGTCACCTGGCGCAAGGGCCATGGCCCGGTCCTCGACTACGGCGAGGCGGTCGAGGAGGCGCTCTGCTTCGGCTGGGTCGACTCGACAGGAGGCCGCTTCGACGAGGGACGCACGAAGCTGTACTTCGCGCCGCGCAAGGTTCGGAGCGTGTGGTCGGCGTCGAACAAGGAGCGCGTCGCGAGGCTCATCGCGGCCGGGGACATGCGACCGGCGGGTCTCGCCGCGATCGAGCGAGCGAAGGCGAACGGGGCGTGGGCTGCGCTCGACGAGGTCGAGCAGGGGATCGTGCCCACCGACCTCGCTGCGGGCCTCGCGGCGCATCCGCCCGCCGCCGAGCGTTTCGCCGCCTTCCCGTGGTCCGCGCGGCGAGCGATCCTCGTCTGGATCGCGGACGCGAAGAAGCCCGAGACGCGGGCCGCCCGCGTGCTCGAGACCGCCGTTCGCGCGGCGCGCAACGAGCGGGCGAACGAGCGCCCCCGCGACTGACGGGTCCGCGGCTCAGACGGGCTTGAACGCCTCGAACGGCTGGCGGCAGTCCGCGCAGTGGCGGATCGAGCGGCACTGGGTGGGTCCGAAGACGTTTTCGAGGGTGGTCCGGGTCGAGCCGCAGTAGGGGCACTCGACGAGCGCGTCGCCGAGCATCGGCAGCGCGCGGCCCGTCCCGATGTGCGGCGGCGCGGCGAAGCCCGACCGGCGCAGCTTCTCGCGGCCCGCGGGCGAGATTCGATCCGACGTCCATGGCGTGGCGAAGGAGGTCTCGACATCGACCCGGCGGCCGAACCCGAGGAGGCGCTGCGCCACGGCGTCGCGGATGACCTCGAACGCTGGGCAGCCGACGAAGGTGGGCAGCAGCTCGACGTGCAGCCGATCGGGCTCGACGTCGATCCGCTCGATCATGCCGAGCTCCACGATCGAGACGGTCGGGATCTCCGGGTCGGCGACCTCGTCGAGGGCCGCCAGGACCGTGCGCGGATCGACGCGGTGCGGAGATTCGGGAAGCGCGGGCGCCTGGATCACCACGTCACGCCCTCCTCGGAGCGGCGGACCATCGTGAACTCACTCCACAACCAGTCGAAGGCAGCGGAGTGGCCCCGCCGGCCGTCGGGCGACTGGTCGATCGAGGGCGGCAGCGCGAGACCCAGCGGGACCATGACCATCGTCAGGTCCGCGCGCCAGGCCGCCTCGGCCTGTGCCATCGAGCGCGTGAGGATGCCGGCCTCGAGCAGCGTCGCCTCGCCGTCGAGCGGCGTGAAGACCGTCGGCGCATCGAGCCCATGACCGACCAGCGCCGCCTCCAGCCGCCGGCGCGCGTCCGGGCCGCCGTTCGCCAGGCGATCGATCCACGCCAGGACGTGCAGCCGGTGGTAGCGCTCCTCGCGGCGGAGCTTCTCGACCAGGTCGGCGAGCGGCCGGTAACCCGGCCCGATCGAGGCGAGCCGGGCCTCGTCGGCGAGCTCGTAATAGAAGCGGCGGGCGATCGTCTCCGCCCAGTCGCCGCGCGGACGGTCGAGGAGGCGGGCGTGGCGGTATTCGTCGGGGGCGCGGTCATAGGCGAGCGCATCCTCGTCGCGCCCGGCGGCGACGACGTCGGCGAGCAGCTGGTACAGGGCGCGGGCGTGGCCGAGCTCGTCCTGCGAGATCGAGCTGATGGCGACGTCTTCCTCGAGCAGCGGCGCGATCCCGGTCCACTCGGAGTCTGTGAAGCCACCGACGAACTCATCGTCGGCCATCGTGAACAGGAGCTCGGCGAGAGCGGCACGCGTCGCGGACCTCAGCGCGTCGGCGGCGGGGCTACCGGGCCGCGGCAGAACCGTTTCGGACGTCACTGTGGGGCCGTCCCGCGGCCGCGGCCGCCGGTCCGATCGTGGCCCTGGGCGCGGGCCGCGGGCTTGTCCGTGCCGGCTCGCGCTCGCGCCGCGGCTAGCTTGTCGCGCATCACGTAGCCGCCCGGCTTCTTGAACGACCGATCGAGCGGCGGGTCGAGCAGATCCGGGTCCTCGAGCACCGCGATGTCGGCGCGGCGGACCACCCACAGGCGCGTGCTCTCGTTGCGCCGCCCGAACAGCTCGCGAGCGTAGTGCACGGCGAGCTCGCCGTCAGGCGCGAGCACGTTGCCGCCGTGGCGCATCGGGTCGCCGTCCTTGGCCTGCTGGAAGACCTCCCAGGGCTCCAGCGCGGTACGAGCGGTGGTCTTCTTCGGGGAGCCCATGATCAGTGCACCGGCGCCGGAGGCAACCCGAACACCGTTTCGCGAACCCAGCGCGTGTCCTCGCGATTCAGGCGCCGGAACTCGAGTCGCTCCTGCGACTTCGGGCCATGACCGGTGACGACCGCTCGCAGCTCGTCCCAGGATGGCTCCGTGTACTCCCACACCCTGGACGTTGCATCGAGGCGCAGGTTGGGGTCGGGAACGGTCAGGCCCTGCCCCGACGTCCACGGGGCCCTTCCCGGGAATCAGCCGATCAATACCGGCCATCGCGCGCCTCGTAATGTGTCGGCTTACCGAGCGACCGTCCGCCGGCCGACAGCCACGCGGCCGTCCAATCGATCATCCGGTCGAGGCTCACGGTCGGGGGACCGAAGAGCGCGTGCGCTCGGGACGCGTCGCTCAGCAGCGCGGTCGTCTCTTCCGCACCGGAGAATA
>CAYXVP010000278.1:0-2384 GCA_964468305.1 uncultured Anaerolinea sp.
GGTGGTCCAACCGGTCATGCCCTCGTAGGCAACGACCTGGCCCTCGGCGACGTACTGGCCGGCGTGGACCGCGGGGGGGTGGCTTCGGTTGTCGATGTGGGCGTACCAAGTCACCAGGTGGGACGAGTGGGCGATGATCACGATCCAGGACGGGTCGTACGGGCTCCGGCCGGCGTAGATCACCTTGCCCGCGCCGGCAGCGTGGATCGGCGTGTACATCGCGTTCGCCACGTCGATGCCGCGGTGGAAGTGGCGGCAGTTGCCGAGCGGTGGCTCCCACAAGAAGCCGGTGCAGCCGAATTCCTGGGTGATGCTCCCGTCCATCGGCCATGACAGGCTGCCGTTGTACTCCGACGGGATGCCGCCATTCGCCAGCTGCTCGCGGACGAGCCGGGCGATCAGGTCCTCGAGCTGGTTCTCGGCGGCCTGGCTGGCCGCCAGCTGGCGGGCGAGGTTCGCCTGGTCGCGGGTCATCCGGGCGTACGCGGCGCGCTGCGCGGCCAGCAGCTTCTCGGTCTGCTTCTGCAGCTCGGCGAGCATCTTGCGCGCCTGGTTCAGGTCGCTCATCTGGCCGTCGAGATCCGCCTTCGCCTTGGCGGCTGC
Source organism: uncultured Anaerolinea sp. (assembly GCA_964468305.1). Lineage (GTDB taxonomy): Bacteria > Chloroflexota > Limnocylindria > Limnocylindrales > CSP1-4 > UBA5189. Next base: position 604 of record CAYXVP010000278.1, read on the forward strand.
GGCGTGGAGGTCCGCCGTCTGCTGCTGGGCGAGCACCACGTTCTGGTGCAGCACCGCGAGCACGCCCTGGTCCGACTTGATCTGTTCGGCAAGGGATTTGTCCTGGGCGGCGAAGTCGAGGTGGTAGCTGGCTTCGGTGAGGACGTCGGTGAAGTCAGCGCTCGACAGGAAGGTGGTGAGGACCGAGGTGCGGTCCGTGTCGTACGCCTCGCGGATGCGCGCCGCCAGCAGCGTCTTCGCTGCCTCGAGATCGGCGCGCTTGCGGGCCTCGTCGGCTTGGATCAGGGCCAGCTCCGCGTCGAGCTGCACCGCGGTCGCGTTGAGCTCGTCGACCTGGCCTTGCGAGCGAGCGACGTCGACCTCCATCGCCACGATCTGGACCCTGACCGCGATCAGGTTGGCGTTGACCGCCTTGAGGTCGCTCTTCGTGCTCGCGATTCGCTGGGCGAGGAGCTTCTGGTTCGAAGCCAGGTCCCGCATCGACGCCTTCTGATTCGAGATGAGGCGGGCGAGGGCCTTCTGGCGCGCATAGGCGTCGCCGAGGTCGTCGGCCGTGGCCGAGTGCGGGTTGGCGGACGTGAAGAGGCCACCCAGCGTCGAGAGGACGAAGAGGAGGAGGACGGCCCGACCGCTGAAGCGGCGCTTTCGGCTGGTGGACCAGCCGCGTCGATCAGTCGTGAGGCGGCGCATCGGGCAGCGTCTGCATCGAGCGGGCGTCTCCTTCGCGCTGGGGGGCAGCGTTGGTTTCGCTCGCCGGTGAGTCCGCCGTCCCAACGGGGCACTTCTGCCGGGACGACTACCGGCCAACGATCGGGATACTACTGCAAGGTGTCTAGAGCACGACCCCGTACGTTCGTCACGTGCGCGGTAGACCCAGGATTGCCCACAGCGTCCCGGCGATCAAGAACGGACCGTACGGAACGAAGCTCTTCAGCGAGATTCGGCGAACGAACAGGAGCACGCCGACCGTGATCCCGGCCAGGAGGGCGCCGGCGATCAGCGCGTAGAACAGCTTCGAGGAGCCCGCCAGCAGGCCGACGCTGACCAGCAGCTTGAGGTCGCCCTGCCCGATTGAGCCCCGCCCGAACGGGATGGACAGGGCATACAGCGCCCCGGGCACGACGATCGCCGCCCCGATCGCCCACACCAGGTCATCCGTCGTCGCAAGGAACGGGCTGGCGCCGACGAGATAGACGATCGCGGCGAAACCCATGAGGGGCAACGTGATGAGGTCCGGCAGGAGGCGCTGGTCGAGGTCGGTCGCGAACAGGACCACCAGCGCGACGACGTAAATGCCGACTACTCCAAAGAGCGCTGGCGTTTCGCCGAAGCGGATCACCGTGCCGGCGAACGAGGCCGCCCCAACAATGGCGACGACCGGCGTGCGCCAGTCGATCGCCCGGATCGTGCCGTCCTCGTGCGCCGGCCAGCGGGCCGCCAGCCGGTCGGGCGCGAAGCCCCACATGAGCCCGGCCGCGGCGGCCAGCCATGGGCCGAAGTCGCCTTCGTACCAGAGCGTGAAGATCGTCACAACTGCCTTCGGGTGAGCCCGAGGGCGCCGATCGTCAGCCCTTCGCGCCAGCGAGCGCGAGCTCGACGAGCGTCGCGTGCGAGAAGCCGGTCGCTCCACGAGCGGCGTACGGCGCGACGCGCCGGTAGTAGCCGGTGCCGGCGATGTCGAGGTGGACCCACGGCCTGGTGACGAACTCCTCGATGAACAGGGCGCTCTTGACCAGCCCGCCCTCGTTGTTGCGCGAGAAGTTGACGAGGTCGCCGTACCA
>CAYXVP010000278.1:2394-3052 GCA_964468305.1 uncultured Anaerolinea sp.
GAGGGATATTGTGGGCGAGATAGAGGAAGAACGGATGGTCCTTGTTTTTCTCGATGAAGCGCACGGCGCGCTCGGGGTACCAGGTGGTGAGTTGGTTTTGGTCTTCATGAGTAATTTGGGGGATGGCGACCTTGTCGTTCTCGTACATGACCAGGTCCGGGTAGCCGCGTTTGCGGCGGGCGTCATTGGGCGGGAGGTTGACGAGGTGGCCCTACCAGCTTTCCAGGTCGGCGCGGTACTCCTCGGCGAGGGGCAGCTGCCAGTACCGCTCGCCGGCCTTCGACGCCGCGGCGAGGACCTCGTCGACGAACCCCTGGGGCGTGCCGAAGGCACCGGCGACGAGCTCGCCGAGCGCCCGGCCGACCGCGCCCGTGAGCGTCGCCACGTCGACGAGGTGCGTCGCGCCCAGCTGCTCGGCGTAGGTCAGCGCGTCGGCGAGGATGAGCCGGCCCTCGGCGTCCGTGTTGGTGATGTCGACCCACTTGCCGTTGAGCGCCTTGACGACGTCGCCGGGTCGGGTCGAGTGCGGGCCGGGCATGTTCTCGACCGCGGGGGCCATGACCAGGAGCGGCGTGCCCGGGGCCAGGCGCAAGACCGTGACCGCCGCGGCGATGACCGTGCACGCCCCGGTCTTGTCCCTCTTCATTCTTTCCATACC
>CAYXVP010000279.1:0-3047 GCA_964468305.1 uncultured Anaerolinea sp.
CGCGCGTGGGCGACTGCCTCGCCGCCACCGCCGTACAACTTCGACCGCCTCCCCGAGATCCGCTCGGAGCGGCCGGTGTTCGGCGCCCGGCACGGGCTGGTCGCGCACGGTGGCCACGGTGGCAGGCACCGCGAGGAGGCGCCGAAGGCGCTCGAGGAAGGTCGCCACGACGACCAGGGGCCGACGGCATGACTGCCGAGGCGCCGGCCCTGATCAGCGGCCACGCCGCGCCCGACAGCACGATCGGCCACGTGCGCCGCGGGATCAGCAACCCGATCCTCGGCATGATCCTGTTCATCACCTCCGAGGTGATGTTCTTCTCGGGCCTGTTCGCGGCCTACTTCGCGACCCGCGCGAATCAGCCCCAGTGGCCGCCGCAAGTGTTCCAGGGGATCCTCAACCCGCTGTCGCTCATCCTGGTCGCGACGATCATCCTGATCAGCAGCTCGTTCACCTGCCAGTGGGCCGTGTGGTCGATCCGGCGGGGGGATCGGCGGGGCTTCCTGCGCAACATCGGGATAACGTTCGTCCTGGGCATCACCTTCCTGTTGCTGCAGGCCTATGACTACACGCTGCTCTTCGGCGAGGGCATGACGCTCGGTTCCGGGCCGTTCGGGACGACGTACTTCACGCTGACGGGCTTCCACGGCGCCCACGTCTTCGGCGGCGTCCTGATGCTCGGCGTGATCCTGTACCGCGGCACGGCCGGCCAGTTCTCGGCACGCCACCACGATGCCGTCGAGGCAGTGTCGCTGTACTGGCATTTCGTCGACGTCGTCTGGATCCTGCTGTTCTCGATCCTGTACCTGCTGTAGGAGGACGCGACGTGCTGTCCAGGTACCGGAACGCCATCATCATCGCCATCGGCTGCGTGGTCACCGCGGGCCTGTATGGCGGCCTCGCGCAGCCGCTCGGCTACAAGCCGGAGTGGGCCGGGGTGACCATGCTCACTGCCCTTGGCGCCGCGCTCGGGATCATGTTCCTGGTGCTGCACACCGAGCACGGCGAGTAGCGCCGCCGCGCTCGCCCCGATGCCCTCCCCAGCTCCGACGCCCGGCAGTCCCATCCAGCCGCTGCTGGATCTGGCAGCCATTTTCATCACCCCGGACTGGAACGCCCTGCTCGCGCTCTTCCCGGTGTTCCTCGCGATCCTGTTCATCGCCTGGTTCGCGTTCACCGCGCGCAAGTACGCGACGCTCGGTCCGACGCGCCGCGCCCCCGCCCGCATCCAGCCGATCACACCGGCGAGCGTTCACATGCCCGGCGGCTCGTCCGCCCCGATCATCGTCGCCCTCGGCACGGGGGCGCTGTTCGCCGGCGTGGTCGTCGGCGGGGTCGGGATCCTGGTCGGCGCCGCCATCCTCGTCATCACGCTGCTCGTCTGGTTCCGTGAGGCGGTTCGCGACTACGACCACATCGCACCGCAGCCGCAGCTGCCGGCGATCGTCCACGAGGGACCGCCGCCCGGAGTCCACATGCCTGGCCCGTCGATCCGGCCGTTCCTCGGCGCGCTCGGGGCGGTGGCCCTGTTCATGGGCCTCGTCATCGGCGGCTGGGTGCTGGCCCTCGCCGTCATCTTCTTCGTCTGGACCCTCCTCGGCTGGCTGATCGACTTCACGGCCGAGTACCGCAAGCTCGAGGAGGCCGATCGAACCGGACACCTCGAGAACATCCCCGACCGCCGGTTGCCGATCCGGGCCCTGCAGGTCTTCGCGGTGACGTTCGTCGTCCTGGGCCTGTGGCAGCTCGGGATCATCCCGCCCGCCGGGCCGGCCACGGCTGGCGGCCCCGGTGGCTCGCCGAGTCCGTCAGGCGCGGGTGGCGGCGGTCCGCAGCCGCCGCCGGGAGCGCTCGTCGTCAAGGCCAAGAACATCGAGTACGACGTCAAGTCGCTCGAGGTGGGCGCCGGGGTGCCGTTCACCATCTTCTTCGAGAACCAGGACGATCCCTCGGTGCCCCACGATGTCGACATCCGCTCTGCGGACGGCTCGCAGCTCGTCAGGGACGAGCCGACGATCAATGGCGGCACCGCACGGGCCTATCAGTACGAGGCCCTCCCGCCGGGCACGTACGAGTTCCGCTGCTCGGTCCATCCGGTTCCCGCCATGACCGGGACGCTGACCGTCAAGTAGGCCCGCCACGGCGTTCAGGATCGACCGGAGCCGCCGCTACCTCCTCGTCGGGCTCGCCGTTGCCGTGCTGGCGACGGTCGCGCTGCTCCAGCTGACGACGTACCTGCCTGGTCAATCTCCGGGCCCGAGCGGTGGTGGTCTGCTGGCGAAGGACAAGCCGGCCCCCGCGGTCGTTGGTACGACGCTGGACGGCGCCGCCTTCGACCTGGCCTCTCTGCGCGGCCGACCGGTCATCGTCAACTTCTGGGACGCCGGCTGCGTACCCTGTCGCGAGGAGTTCCCGCTGCTGATCGAGAAGCTTGCCGCCCATGCGGGCGACGGCCTCGCGGTGGTCGGGGTGCTCTTCGTGCAAGCGCCGGGCCCCGCGCGCGACTTCGTCGCCCAGTACGGCGCGACGTGGCCGACGGTCGAGGACCCCTCCGGCGCGATTCGCAGCGCCTACCGCGTCGCCGCACGGCCGCAGTCGTACTTCATCGATCGCGACGGGATCCTTCGCTCGATCCAGGTCGGGCAGCTGACCGACGCCGAGTTCGAGCGGCAATACGCGCTCATCGGTGGCGCTTCGACCTCGAGCAGCGCGGCGCCGTGATCGAGGTCAGTGGCCTGCGCAAGGCCTACGGCGGCAGGACCGTGCTCGACGGCATCGACCTGGCGGTCAAACCCGGCCAGCTGCTTGCCCTCCTGGGCCCGAACGGCCCCGGCAAGACCACGACGGTCGAGATCGTCGAGGGCTACCGCGAGTCGGACCCGGGGGCGGTGGAAGGTCCCGGCGAGGACCCCCCACGCCGCGGTCCCGCGCCCAAGGCCCGCGTGGGGGAGGGGGGGTATCTTCGCCCGCGTTTTTTGAATCCGTGGAAAGGGCCGGATAATTCGAACGTCTTCCTACTTCGCTGCGCGCTGGTGCTGGCTGAAGAA
>CAYXVP010000280.1:0-3026 GCA_964468305.1 uncultured Anaerolinea sp.
GGGGGGGTACTGCGTCGCCACCCTCCAGCCGCCGGGGGCCCTGCGAGCGGCGGTCGATTCCCTCGCCGTGCTCGTCCTCGAGGACCACGTCCAGGGCTGCGTCCGGACCGCGGCCCAGCGCGGCGAGGCGGATCGGTATGTCGACGAGGTCGTCGACGTCGTTCGGCGCACGCTCGGCAGGCCCGTCCGCGGCCCTCGCTCGGAGGCCTCGGCGAGACCCTGACGGCCGCCCCTGAACCAGCGTGGGTGTGCGCGAGGGCCCGACTTTTCCACGATCCGGAGGCCGCCATCCACTTCGGTGGATAACCCGGTTGACGCATCCGGCGGGCGGGGGCAACATCCGGCATCCGCGCCGGGGATTCTCCGGGGAGCGCGATTCGGGAGGGGTTCCGGGAGACCGGGCCGCGAACCGAACGGAGCGCGCCAGACCGACACCCAGGGTGCGATGAACGACCACGCCGGAGGTGGCGCTCCGGGCCCGCTGATCTCGTAGGAGGGAGACGCGGGGACACCCCGAGCACCGCCTCCGACGCGCGTCGGAACCCCTTGCTAGTCTCGCCCGGCATGCGCATTGCCGTGCTCTCGGACATCCACGCCAACCTCGCGGCCCTCGAGGCGGTCCTCGCCGACGCGGGCCCGGTCGACGGGGTCTGGCACCTCGGTGACGTCGTCGGCTATGGGCCCGAACCGGATGGCGTCATCGCCCGGTTACGTGCTGCCGGCGCCGTCGGCGTGCGCGGCAATCACGACGCGGCGGCGATCGGCGGATCCGAGATCGACTGGTTCAATCCCGACGCTCGTCGGGCGATGGAGTGGACGCGAGGCGTGATCAGTGGAGAGTCCGTAGCGTGGCTCAGGAGCCAGCCCGAGCGCGCGACGCGCGAGACCTGCGAGCTGGTCCATGGCAGCCCGCGCGAGCCGCTGTGGGAGTACGTGACCTCGCCGGCGGTCGCCCGCGCCAACCTCGACCTCCTCCGCCAGCCGATCGGGCTCCACGGCCACACGCACATCCCGGTTGCCTTCGTCGAGGACGGCAGGGCGGTCCGGCACGTCGCGCCGGGCGACGGCACTTCGCTGCACCTCGACGGTCGCCGCGCACTCGTCAACCCGGGCAGCGTCGGCCAACCGCGTGACGGCGACCCGCGGTCGTCGTACATGATTTTCGATCCCGCTGCGGGGACGGTCGCGTGGCGTCGCGTCGCGTACGACGTCGAGGCGGTCCAGGCGGCGATGCGCGCCGTCGGGCTGCCGGGGTTCCTGATCTCGAGGCTGTCGATCGGCCTCTAGCCGGACCCGGTGGTATCGTGGCCGCCGCGCCCGAGCGCGGAACGCACGAGCGCGGAACGCACGAGCTCGCAGCGCAGCACCAGCGCGCACGACCCACCGCCCAGGACCACGAGGCAGCCCACCCAAGGTGTCCGACCCGAATCAGCTCGCCTTCCGGCGCGCGATCCTCGCGCTCGCCGGGGGCTCGTGCGACGACCGCATCGTGCGTCTCAGCGCCGACCTCGGCCGGCTCACGCACAGCGAGCTCGTCGGGGTGCACGTCGTCGAGATCGGCTGGTCGATGCCGCTGGATGCCGACATCGCGGCCCGCTCGGAGGAGGCGCAGCAGATCCTGGACCATGCCGAGCTCGAGGCCGAGCGGCTCAAATCGCGGCTGGAGCCGGTGCTCCTGCAGGCCCGCGAGGTCGGGGCCGCGCTGGTGGACGAGGCCACCGAGCGCGACGCCGACCTGCTGGTCGTGGGCCTCACCTATCGCACGCGCTTCGGCGGCGACTTCGCCATCGGGCGCACCATTCCCTACGTGCTGAAACACGCGCCGTGCGAGGTCTGGGTCGTCCGCGAGCCGATGCCCGCGGAGCCACTCCCCGTCGCGGTCGCTGCCGGGGGCGGGAAGGAGCAACGGTGAAGTTCGTCATCGTCGGTTGTGGGCGCGTGGGGGCGGCCCTGGCCGAGGCGTTCGACAACGCCGGCCACGAGGTCGTGGTGCTGGACACGTCGACGCGCGCGTTCGACCGCCTGTCCGAGGAGTTCAAGGGCCAGGCGATCCGGGGCGACGGCACCGACGAGGACGTCCTGCGCAGGGCCGGCGTCGACGGCGCGGACGCCCTCCTCGCCTTCACCGAGGGCGACAACCGCAACGTGATGGCCGCCCAGGTGGCGATGGAGAAGTTCTCCGTCGGCAAGACCATCGCCAAGATCAACGATCCCGTCCGCGCCGCCGCCTACGCCGAGCTGGGCATCGCCACCGTGTGCCGGACGACGATGCTGACCGACGCGGTGCTCGCCTATCTCGACCTGGCCAAGACGGGCATGCCCTCGGTCATCGCCCCGGTGCCCCACGTCCACGAGGACGGCGCCGGCCCGGTCGCCAGTCCCGTCGCGTCGGGCGCCACGCCGGCGCACATCCACGCCGCGCCACGGAGGGTCTGATCGATGTTCGTCCTGGTCGTCGGTGGCGGGAAGGTCGGCTATTACCTGACGAAGGAGCTGATCGAGAGCGGCCACGAGGTCGTGCTCATGGAGAAGGACCGGGCGCGAGCGGCGCAGATCGTCGACGAGCTCGGCTCGATCGTCGTGCCCCACGACGGCTGCGAGGGCAAGTACCTCGGCGAAGCGGGCTCGAACCGCGCGGACATCGTGGCGGCGGTGACCGGCGACGACGAGGACAACCTCGTCATCTGCCAGATGGCGAAGCACCACTTCGACGTGCCCCGAACCATTGCCCGGGTCAACAACCCGAAGAACGAGGAGCTCTTCCGGCACCTCGGCGTTGACGAGATCATCAGCCCGACGCGGATGGTCCTCGGCTCGATCGAGCAGGATATCCCCGTCCACGAGCTGCTCCACCTCGCCGCGCTCGACAACGAGCTCGAGATCATCGAGGCGCAGCTCCAGGCCGATTCTCCGGCAGTCGGCCGGACCCCGTCACAGCTCGTGATCCCGGAGGCATGCTCGCTGTTCGCCGTGGTGCGCAATGGGGTGGCCACGCCGCTTCGCTCCGACACCGTGCTTCAGGAGGG
>CAYXVP010000281.1:0-3023 GCA_964468305.1 uncultured Anaerolinea sp.
GTTCAAGTCCAGCGGCCCCGACCTCGAGCACTTGAAGGGCTGGGTCGCCGACTCCGGGGAGGGCCGCTGGACCGTCCAGGAGGCGATCGATCGCGACGTGCCGGCACCGGTCATCACGCTGTCGCTGCAGACGCGCTTCCGCTCCCGCCAGGACGACTCGTACGGGGCCAAGGTGCTCGCCGCGCTCCGCAACGAGTTCGGCGGCCACGCGGTGAAGACCGAGTGAGCGTGCGCGCGCCGGCATGAGCACCAAGGCGCCGATCGCCGTCCCTGCCCCGCGGACCATCCGCGAGGAGCGGCTCGCGCGCGACGGCAAGCGTCGCCGGGCCAGCCACCACGCCGAGGCCAACCCGCTGCGCGAGGGGCTGCGCCTGGAGCGCGTGCCCGATCCGCACGTCGCCGTCCTGTTCGGCGCGACGGGCGACCTGTCGCACCGCAAGGTCTTCCCCGCGCTCGCACAGCTGTGGCGGACCAACCTGCTGCCCGCGGAGTGGGCGCTCGTCGCGGTCGGTCGTCGACCGTACGACGACGGCACCTTCCGCATGGACATCGCCGAGTCGTTGCACAAAAACTGCCGGGTTCAGCTCGACGAGGAGGCCGAGCAGCAGTTCCTCGATCGCGTCTTCTACCACCGTGGCGACTTCAACGACAACGCGCTGTACGACACCCTGACCACGAAGCTCGAGGACATGCACCTCGAGCACGACACCCGCCAGAACCTCATGTTCTACCTGGCGACCCAGCCGTCGGCGTTCCCCGAGATCGTGGCCCAGATCGGGCGCTGCGGGCTCGACCACGAGGTGCACGCCGGGGGCTGGCGGCGGGTCGTCATCGAGAAGCCGTTCGGGCGCGACCTCACTTCGGCGATCCGCCTCAACCGCGAGGTTCTCAAGGTCTTCCGGGAGTCGCAGGTCTACCGCATCGATCACTACCTGGGCAAAGAGACGGTGCGGAACCTGCTGGTCTTCCGCTTCGGCAACGGGATCTTCGAGCCGCTCTGGAACCGGCGCTACGTCGACCATATCCAGATCACCGTCGCCGAGTCGCTCGGGGTCGAGGACCGCGGCGCGTTCTACGAAGAGACCGGCGCGGCCCGCGACGTCCTGCAGAACCACCTCCTCCAGCTGCTCACCCTCGTGGCCATGGAGCCGCCGGCGACCTTCGCCGCCGACGCGCTGCGCGACGAGAAGCTCAAGGTCCTCCGGGCGATCGCACCGCCGACGCGACACGACGTCACCCGCGCGGTCGTCCGGGGCCAGTACGACAAGGGCTGGGTCGCGGGCGTGCCCGTCAAGGGCTACCGCCAGGAACCAGAGGTCGACCCCGAGTCCGAGACGGAGACGTTCGTCGCAGCGCGCTTCGAGGTCGACGATTGGCGCTGGTCGGGTGTGCCCTTCTACCTGCGCACGGGCAAGCGCATGGCCAAGCGAGCGTCGGAGATCGCCATCCAGTTCCGGGACGTGCCGCATCGGCTGTTCGCCGACGCGAACACGGATCCCCAGCCGAACCTCCTCGCGATCCGGGTCCAGCCGGACGAAGGTATCCTCCTGCGCTTCGGCTCGAAGGTTCCGGGCCTGGGGCTCGACATCCGGCCGGTGACGATGGACTTCACCTACGGCACGGCCTTCTCCACCGATGCTCCGGACGCCTACGAGACGCTGATCCTCGACGCCATGCTCGGCGACCAGTCCCTGTTCACCAGGGCCGATGAGGTCGAGGCGGCCTGGTCCATCGTGACGCCGATGCTCGAGGGCTGGCTGGACATGCCCGCGCCGGCATTCCCGAACTACGCCGCCGGCAGCTGGGGCCCGGAGGAGGCGGACGAGCTGATCCAGCGCGACGGCCGGAACTGGCGGCGGCTGTGATCGAGGGCGGCTCCGCGGCGGGCGGCGTCCGGTCCGCGCCGGTCACGAACAGACGCGGCGCCGTCGGCGAGCCGATGCTCCGCTGGCAGTCGCGGGCCAAGAGCATCGACGGCATCGCCGCCGAGCTCGGCCGGATCTGGCAGTCGATCTCGCTCACCAGCGAGGGGCCCGATGGCGAGGAGCGCCGCGTCGCGGCCCGCACGAGCGTGATGAACCTCGTGGTCATCGCCGGCCGTGGCGAGGTGGGTGAGCGCGTCGCCGCCATCGTCGACGGGCTGTCTGGTCGCCATCCGTCGCGCACTCTCATCGTTACGCCGGCCGACCCCGACGGCCCGGCCTGGCTCGACGCCCAGGTCCAGGCGCACTGCGTCCTGCCGTCCGAGACCGCGGCCGAGACCTGTTCGGAGCTTGTCTACCTGACGTGCGGCGGCGAGAGCGGCCAGCACCTATCCGGGATCGTCGCGCCGCTCCTCATCCACGACCTGCCGGTCACGGTCTGGTGGCCAGGCGAGCCCCACTTCGAGGGCCGTGCGGCGCGGGAGCTCCTGCCGATGGCCGACCGCGTGCTGGTCGACGGCTCGGGCTGGGCCGGCGACGGGCTTCGCGGGCTCGTCGCGATGGCCGAGCTGCCCGAGCGGTTCGACATCGAGATCGCGGACTTTGCGCTGCTCCGGCAGGCGCGGTGGCGGGAGGCCATCGCCTCCACCTTCGATCGACCCGCGCTGCTGCCGTTCCTCGGCCATCTCGACAGGATCGAGATCAACTACGCCGCGGCCGACGGCGCGCCGGGCGCGGCCAACGTCGTCCGCCCGATGTATCACGCGGCGTGGCTCGCTTCGCGCCTCGGCATGGCGGTCGTGGAGCCACTGCGGGCCGGTGCGGCGGCGTGGGGCGGCTACGACGCCCTGCTCCGCCACGGCAGGCTCCGGGTGCCGGTGGCGCTCCGGCCGGTGGAATCGACCGCGCCACGGGGCACGACGCTCATCGTCCAGCTCCACGCGACCAGGGCCCACCAGCAGCTCTGGGTCGAGGTCACGGCCTATGCGGAAGGCGTCGTGGTCCAGGCCTCGCTCGACGGCGAGGCCATGCCGGAGCGGCGCTTTCTCGCGCCGCGGAAGCGCGAGGCGGACCTGCTGGCCGAGACGATCGAGGCGCCCG
>CAYXVP010000282.1:0-3001 GCA_964468305.1 uncultured Anaerolinea sp.
CCACGATCCGAACTGGGGCAGGATCGCCGCCGCGGCCGGCAACGCGACCCTCGCGGGCGAGCCCGTGGCGCTCGACCCGGACCGGCTCGCGATCGCCGTCGCCGGCGTGCCGGTCTTCGATGGCGAACCGATCTCGTTCGATCGCTCGGCGCTGTCCAAGGCGATGGCGGCCGCGGAGGTCCTCGTGCGGGCCGATCTCGGGCTCGGCACGGGCACAGGCGAGGCTTTCGGCTGCGACCTCACCGAGCAGTACGTCATCGAGAACTCGGCGTACAGCACGTGACCGCGGAAACGGTCGTCGTCAAGCTCGGCGGCGAGACGCTGGCCGAACAGCACGACGCGCTCCGAGGGGTCGCCGACCTCACCGGGGAATACCGCCTCGTGATCGCCCATGGGGGCGGGAAGCGCCTCTCCGGCTGGCTCGAACGCCTCGGGATCGAGAGCCGCTGGGCCGCGGGCCGGCGCGTCACTGACGACGCCGCCCTCGACGTCGCGATCGCGGTGCTCGGCGGGCTCGTCAACCGTGAGCTCGTCGCGTCGCTGGTTGCCCTCCGAGTCGATGCCATCGGGCTGTCCGGCGTCGACGGAGGCCTGCTCGCCGCGGCGCGCCTCCCGGAGCTGGGCCGGGTCGCCCGGGTGACCGGCGCGCGCCCCGACCTGATCGATGCGCTGCTCGACGCGAACCTGGTCCCGGTCGTGGCGCCGCTCGCGCTCGACGAGACCGGTGCGATCTGCAACGTCAACGCCGACGAGGTCGCGGCGGGCCTCGCCCGCGCGCTGCGGGCCAGGCTCGTACTGCTCAGCGACACGGACGGCGTCCGCGGCGGCGACGGTCGGCGCATCGAGCGCCTCGACGCGGCAGGCGCCGAGGCACGGATCGCCGACGGCAGCATCTCGGGCGGCATGATCCCGAAGGTCCGCGGCGCGCTCAGCGTCATCGACGCGGGCGGGCCCGAGGTCGTCATCGCCGACGGCCGGAGCCCCGATGCGCTGCGCCGGGCACTCTCCGATGCCCGCTTCGGGACGCGGCTGGTGGCCTCCGCCTGAGCGAGGCCGGCTAGGAGCCGATCGCGGCTCGGGCCGTGACGCCACCCGGCTCGGTGAGCCAGCGCCGCTGCCGCTGGAGCAGCCGCAGCATCGCGGCCTGTTGGGCATAGAGGCGGTTCTCGGCCTGGTCGAAGGAGACGCTCGACGGCCCGTCGATGACATCCGCGTCGATCTCGTGGCCGCGATGGGCCGGGAGGCAGTGCATGACGATCGCGTCGGGCGCCCCCGCGAGCAGCTTGGCGGTCACCCGGAACGGGGCGAAGGCGCGCTCTCGGGCCGCCGCCTCACTCTCGAAGCCCATCGACGCCCAGACGTCGGTGTAGACGGCATCGGCGCCCGCGACGGCGGCGATCGGATCGTGCCCGATCACCACCTGGCCGCCGTGCTCTCGCGCCAGGAGCCGTGCCTCGTCGACGATCGAAGGATCCGGCCCGTATCCGGCCGGGGTCGCGACGTGGACTCGCAGCCCGACGGCGGCGCCACCGAGCAGCAGTGAGTGGCAGACGTTGTTGCCGTCGCCCACGTACGCAAGGGTGTGGCCGGCGAGGCCGCCGAGGTGCTCCCGGATCGTGACGAGGTCGGCGAGCGCCTGGCACGGATGCTCCCAGGCCGACAGGGCGTTGATCACCGGGACGTCCGCGTCCGCCGCGAGCGCAACCAGGTCGTCGTGGGCGTGGATCCGGGCCACGATGAGGTCGACATACCGCGACAGCGTCTTCGCGATGTCGCCGATCGGCTCCCGGGTGCCGAGCCCGACGTCTGCCGCGGTCATCGTGGTGGTCGTGCCGCCGAGGCGATGGACCCCGACCTCGAACGACACGCGGGTGCGCAGGCTCGGCTTGTCGAAGAGCAGGGCCGCGTGCTTGCCGGCCAACGGCCGCGTCAGCGCCGATCCGGCGGCCTGCGCCTTCAGGTCCAGGGCGTGCTCGACGACGTCGGCGATGCCCTCGGCACCGAGGTCGGCGATCGACAGGAGATCGGCCTGACCGGTGGCGCGGGCCCGGGGAAACGAATGCATGAGCGGATAGTAGACAAGTCTGCATGACTATGCAAGAATTGCGATGTCGGCGCATGTTAATGCAGGCCAGAGAGCCGCCACATGCGCTCGCGGCCCTTTGCGCGGGCCAGCCTGCGCGACCCACCATCGACGGAGCCAGCGTTGGAGAAGGTCGTTCTCGCTTACTCGGGTGGCCTCGACACGTCGGTCGCGGTGGCGTGGCTCCAGGAGCGGCACGAGGTCGAGGTCGTCACCCTGACCGTCGACGTCGGCGGCGGCTCGCTTCGACCGGGCGCGGCGGAACGAGCCCTCTCGGCCGGTGCGACCCGAGCCTACGTGGTCGACGCGCGCAAGACCTTCGTAGAGGACTTCGTCTGGCCCGCCCTGCGTGCCGGCGCCATGTACCAGGGCGCGTACCCGCTCGCGACAGCGCTCGCCCGACCCCTCATCGCCCAGCTGCTCGTGGCCGTCGCCCACGCCGAATGGGCAGATACGGTCGCGCACGGCTGCACGGGCAAGGGCAACGACCAGGTCCGCTTCGACGTCGCCGTGAAGGCGCTCGACGGGCGCCTCGGCGTCGTCGCGCCGATGCGGGTCGGGATGGGCATGACTCGCGAGCAGGAGATCGAGTACGCGACGGAGCGTGGGATCGACATCCCCGTGACCAAGGCGTCGCCCTACTCGATCGACGTCAACCTGTGGGGTCGCTCGATCGAGACCGGCGTCCTCGAGGATCCCTGGATCACGCCACCACCCGACGCCTACCAGTGGACGGTCGCCCCGAGCGACGCACCGCCGCCCGTCGAGGTGACCATCGGGTTCGATGGCGGAACCCCGGTCAGCCTCGACGGCGCGGGGGTGGACCCAGTCGAGCTGGTCGAGACGCCCAACGGCCTGGCGGGTGGCCTAGGGGTGGGGCCGATCGGACCAGGCACGGCCCCGCGGGCTCGGGACCAA
>CAYXVP010000283.1:0-2676 GCA_964468305.1 uncultured Anaerolinea sp.
CCGGCGCCCGCGCCGCGGCGACCTCGACGAGCGCCGCCTGCAGCGCGGTGATCGACGGGTTGAAGGCGACACTCTCGACGCAGCCCGCGGCGACCGTCCGCCCGTCCTGCAGGCGGAGGACGACCGCCGAAGGCGAGCGGGAGTAGGGCGCGTGCGCCCGCGACCCCGCCTCGAGCAGGAGGCTCGCAACCGCAGCGGGTGGCGTCGAGCCCCGGAAGGCCAGGTCGACCCAGGCGTCCGATCCGGGATGATCGCCCTCCACCCCTAGCGCCGCCGGCCGGAACGGCCAGGGGTAGAGGTCGGCCAAGGTGAGCTCGTGGCCGGCCAGGTCGATGATCTCCAGCTCATCCGCCGAGGCCGCCTCGGTCAGTGTCTGGCGGCAATGGGCGCACGGATGCGCCTCCCGCACGGCGAGGGTCTCGAGCGTTCCGCGGCGCCGCCGGATCCGCAGGGAGACGAAGCCCTCGGCGTGGATCGTCGAGGTGAGATCGCTGCCGCGAAACTCGAGGTTGGCGCCGAGCACGAGGTCGCCGGTCTCGGCCTCGATCCCGGCAGCCGCGACCCGATAGCCCGAGAGCGGCGCGTCCGAGAGTCCATCGGCCACCGGCAGCGCGAGGAGCGCCAGCTCTCGCTCCGAGGCCAGTCCGAATCGCGCCACGAGCCGGGCAACGTCGACGGCCGGCACGGTCGACGCCGCGCGCGGATCCGCATCGGGCGCGACGGAAGCGCTCGCGACCTCCTCGACCGCCGCCACGACCTCCGACCCCAGCGTGGCTTCCAGCTGGGCGAGCCGTCGCGCGGCAGCCTCGTCCGCGCGGAACGGCGCCTCGATCACCCGCGCATCGCCTCCACCGCGAGGCAGCGGTTCATGACCACGTCGAGCCCGCCCTCGTGGGCAATCGCTCCAGCCTCGCGACTGGCGATGCCGAGCTGCAGCCACAGGCAGCGCGCGCCCATCTCGACCGCCTCGCGGGCGTGCCCGGGGCACGCAGGCGGGAGCCGGAATACATCGACGATGTCGACCGGACCGGTGGCCTCGACCGCGTCGTGCAACGTCGGGTAGCAGCGCAGCCCGGCGACCTCCTCTGCCCCCGGGTTGACCGGCACGACGTCATAGCCGAGGCCGGTGAGGTCGAGCAGGACCCCGTGCGACGGCCGGGCGGGGTTGGGCGAGGCGCCGATCATGGCGATGCGCGGCCGGTTCGCCAAAAGGGCCTGGATCGCGGGCCGGTCGAGCACCGGATAGCCGATGCGCCCAGCTCCGAGGTCGAGCAGGTCGGCTGTCCACTCGTCACGCTCGCGGCGACGGGTCGCGGAGTTGGATTCGATCATACGCAGACCGTCGACGGGACCCACCGGGCTAGCGTATCCTGCGCCGCACGACCGGCGTTCCATGGGGTGCCGGACCCTAGGAGGAGGAGCACCTTTGGCCATCTCCAGGCGGCTGCTTGCGCTCGGCGCCTCGGCAGCCTTCATCTTCGCGGCCTGCGGGCCCGGCACGGCCACGACGGCGCCGGTGACCCAGGGCCCCGCGACCGAAGTCCCCGCCACTCAGGCACCGACCCAGGCGGCGGCCAAGCCCGTTGCGTGTGTCGCGTTCGACACGGGCGGTCTCGGCGACAAGGGCTTCAACGACCTGGCCAAGAAGGGCCTCGAGGACGCGGCCGCGGCCGGCTTCACGACGCACTTCAGCGAGGCGAAGGGCGCGACGGACTACGCGAACAACATCCAGACCCTCATCGACCAGGGCTGCCAGGCGATCGTGACGGTCGGCTTCCTGCAGTCCCAGGCGACGGCTGATGCTGCGAAGGCGAATCCCACCATCGCGTTCGCCCAGGTCGACACCGCATGGAACAAGTGCGGCCCCGACTTCGTATGCGGCAACGCGGACGACACCCCACAGCCGGCGAACTTCACCGGCCTCGACTACCAGGTCGACCAGGCCGCGATGCTCGCTGGCTACCTCGGTGCGGGCTGGAGCAAGACCGGCAAGATCGGCACCTACGGCGGTCTCGCCTTCCCGGGCGTGACGCGCTTCATGGATGGTCTGTACGCCGGCATCCAGTACTACAACAAGCAGAAGAACGCCACCGTCAAGCTCTTTGGCTGGGACGGCTCGCTCAAGGATCCGACCACGAGCGGCGCGTTCGTCGGCGGGAGCGGCGGCAACGACACCTGGGGCGACCCGGCCAAGGGCGAGCAGCTCGCCAAGACGCTGCACGACCAGGGCGTCGACGTCGTTCACCCGGTCGCCGGCGCGACGGGCAACGGCTCCATCAAGGCTGCCCAAGAGGGCGGCTACTGGGCCATCGGCGTCGACACGGACCAGTACATCAGCATCGGCCCGCCGACCAATGCGGCCCTGCTGACGTCGGCCCAGAAGGCCATCGATGTCTCCGTTCTCGACTTCTTCAACCAGGTCGCCGGTGGCTACCTGGGCGGCACGGACTACTCGGGCACGATCGCCAACAACGGCGTGCTCCTGGCTCCGTACCACGATTCCGACAGCCAGCTCTCCGCCGCCCTCCAGGGCGAGGTCGACGCGCTGCAGGCAAAGCTCGCCGCCGGCGGCGTCACGGTCGGCAGCCTCGTCGGGCCCTGCTGCTAGCCGACTCGAGGTACATTCCACGAACCGCACTCCTCCCCCCGCCCCCGTCGCTGCACCGGGGCTCTTGT
>CAYXVP010000283.1:2686-2999 GCA_964468305.1 uncultured Anaerolinea sp.
CCAGGAGTAGGACCCCATGTCCTCCGATGCCCTCAAAGAGCAATGGGCGGCCTGGAGGGGGGACGTCGCAGCCGGAAGCGGCAAGGTTTGCAGCTTCCTCGGGCGCGGCTGCTAGCCCGCTCGAGGTACGTCCGACCAACAGCACTCCGCCCCCGGCCCGCGTCGCGGACCGGGGGCGGTTTGCATCCTGATCACAGCGCGAGGCCCCGCGCATGCGGCTCGAACTCCGCGACATCACGAAGCGGTTCCCGGGCGTCCTGCCCAACGACAAGATCTCGATCGCCGCCGACCGCGGCAAGGTCCTCGGCCTGCT
>CAYXVP010000284.1:0-2991 GCA_964468305.1 uncultured Anaerolinea sp.
GGCGACGGGACCCGCGAGCACGACTCGCAGCTCGGGGCGCCGGCGCGCGGCGGCGCCGACCAGCCCGGCGAGGTCGTCGAGCCAGCCTCGCTCGTCGGGTCCGGGTGGGTCGCCCGCGCCGACGAGGACGGCCGAGACCTCCGGCCGCAGCGCAAGCTCGGTCATCTCCCGCGGGTCGTGGGTCTCCGGTGACGCCGTGCGGATCCGCCACGGCGTGCGGGCCGCCACGCTCTCCAGCAAGCCGACCGAGCGCCGCGACGCACCGAGCACGGCGAGCGTCTGCGGCTGGCCGCTCACCGCCTCGAGACGGGGCAGGTCGGCGATGCTCTCGGGCGAAACGGCGAGGTCGACCGCCATCCGAGGGTCGGTCGAGATGAGCCGCGCGGCCACGGTCGCGGCTAGCTCGTCGACCGCGGCGCCGGCGGGGGCGGCGAACGAGCCGAGCAGGCGCCAGCGCTTCCAGGGCTTGCCGAGCAGCGCGACGGAGGTGGTTGCGGACCCGGCGTCGATCGCCAGCAGGGCCCGGGGAACATTCGTCACCGGCGCATCCTACCGATTCGCGGGGGTCAGGCGTCCCAGCCGGTCTCCTCCGAGAGGTCCTCGAGCCGTTCGATGAGCTGCTCGATGCCGTCCTCGTCGGCGAGCAGCGCGGACGCGCTCGCCAGCTCGCCGCCGAAGAGACGGTGCAGGACCGGGTTGAAGAACAGCATCGCGTTCGCGCCGAGGGGCCGGTACGGCCGCGACGCATGCAGGAAGTGCACGGCCGGCGTGGTCAGCCCGCGCAGCTGGATCTCGCGCGCCACCTGCTCGACCAGCTCGTCGCGCTGCTCTTCGCCGAGGTTGTGGAGCTCGCTCGCCTCGCTCACGGTCGGGTCGACCTCCTGCCGGCGGCGGTTGCTGCGTCCCCGTTCGGGAACGCGTCGGCGATGAGGGTCCGCGTCTCCCGCGGGACGGAGGCCGCATGGTACACCCGAGGCACCCTCGCGGCGAGGTTGGTCACGACCTCCCACGAGTTCGTGCCACGGGCGCGGGCGACGTCGGCGACGCTGATCCGTTCGCGGCCCTGTTCGCCGATGAGCACGAACTCGTCGTGCACGGTGACGGGCTCGCCGGGGACGTCCGTGACATCGGCCATGACCGAGTCCATCGCCACGTTGCCGACGAGCGGGACGCGCTGCCCGCGCACGAGCGCCTGCGCGCGATTCGAGAGCGCGCGCGACCAGCCGTCGCCGTAGCCGAGCGGGAGCGTCGCGATCCGGCTCGGGCGCGTGGTCGTGAAGGTGGGGCCGTAGCTGATGCCCCAGCCAGCCGGGAGATCCGCCACGCGGACTGGTCGGGCGTGGAGCTCCATGATCGGCCGGAGCCCTCCGGTGGCAGGCTGGACAGCGCGATCGCCCGGGCCGCCTGGGTCCGGGGCGCGGAGCAGCTCGTCGGGGATGAGCCCATAGGTCGCGAGCCCGGGACGGACGCCGCCGGGGCTTATCTGCTCTCCCAGCACGATGCTGCCTGACGCCGACACGTGTTGCCGGCCGAGCGGCAAGCCCTCGCTCTCGAGCTGCCGGGTCATCGATTCGAAGGCGGTCGTCTGGGCCTGCGACCGCGTCGCGTCCTCGGGAGCCTGCAGGTGGGTCCACGCGCCGACCAGCCGCATGCGAGGTTCCCCCTCGACGTCCCGCGCGGCGCGTAGCGCCTCAGGCTGGCTGAAGCCGCCGCGGCCGAGGCCCGTCTCGAGCTCCAGGTGAACGTCGAGGCGAGGCGTCTCAGAGCCCGCTCGGAGGGCGCCCAGCAGCTCGTCGAGGAGCGTTCGGTCGCTGATCGTCACCGCGATCGAGGCGCCTCGCGCAGCCGCGACGAGCGCGGCAGGGATCGGGAACAGCACCAGCACCGGGATCGTGATGCCGGCCTCGCGGAGCGCCATCGCCTCGTCGAACGTGGCGACGCAGAGCCCATCGACGCCGGCGGCGGCGAGCGCCCGCGAGACGGCGGGCATACCGTGGCCGTAGGCGTTTCCCTTGACCACGGGGTGTACCTCGACGCCGGGGCCCGCCAGCTCGCGCAGCACCGCGACGTTCGATGTGAGCGCGCCCAGGTCGACCTCGATCCAGGCCGTCCGCGGCAGCGGTGGCAGGCCGGCTGCCGCGAGGGCTTCCCCCAAACCGCGGCCCTTTTGGGCGCGGACGACTTCGGTCAGATCTTCGACCACCAACACCATGCCGCCTCCGGCGAGCCGGCTCGCCGAGACCGCGCCGTTCGCGGGACGTCCCGAACCCACGAATGCGATCTCGCGTGAAGCCGGACCGGAATCGCTCGTCCGTGCCAGATCCAGGACCTGGTGGATGGCAAAAACAACCTGGACCTGATGTGGACCATGACCACCGACGAGCGCGAGGCGCAGCTGCTGCCGGTGCGCATCCCCATCGACAAAGGCTTGATAGGCTGGCGCATCGCGCTGCTGCGCCAGGACAACGCGGGGCTGTTCAAACCGGTGCGCCGGCTCAGCGACCTGCGGCTGTTCTCCGCCGGCCAAGAGCACGATTGGCCCGACACCCCCATCCTGCGCAGCAATGTGCTGACGGTGGTGACCAGCTCGTCGTACGACGCCCTGTTCGGCATGCTGAAGGCCAAGCGCTTCGACTACTTCCCGCGCGGCGTCACCGAAGTCTGGCACGAGCTGGACAGCCGGCCCGACAGCGGCCTGGTGGCCGACGAGGAGGTGGTGCTGCACTACCCGGCGGCGATGTACTTCTTCGTCAGCCCGCGCCAGCCACGGCTGGCCGAAGACCTGCGCGCGGGGCTGGAGAAGGCGGTGGCCGACGGCAGCTTCGACAAGCTGTTCCAACGCTACCAGCAAGGCGCGATACAGCGCGCCAACCTGAAGAAGCGCCGCGTCATCGAGCTGGCCAACCCCCTGCTCAAGCCTGACAGCCTGCCACTGCACCGGCCGGAACTGTGGTTCAAGCCCTGAGCCGGCGGCGAATCCCTGAGCCGGCG
>CAYXVP010000285.1:0-2991 GCA_964468305.1 uncultured Anaerolinea sp.
GCTCGGACCTGGTCCTGCGCCGCGCCCGCCGCGCGCGCCGCGGCGGCCTCGGCCGCGAGCGCTTCGGCGGAGATTCGCGCCCATTCCTCGGCGGCGGCCTCCTTGGCTTTCGTCGCTGCGCTTCGAGCCGCTTCCTCGACTCGCGCCGCTTCCTCGACTCGCGCCGCTTCCTTGGCGGCGAGCGCCTCGGCCTCCGCGCGGGCCTTTGCCGCTGCCCGCGCCGCGTCCTCGGCGGCGAGCGCCTCCGCCTCCGCGCGGGCCTTTGCCTCGGCGCGCGCCACCGCAAGGTCGATCGGCTCGAGCTCGGGTGGAAGGGCGTCGATCGATCTGCCGTCGGTCGGCATTCCGTCCACCGGGTGCCCATCGGGCGGGACGCCGTCGGTCGGCGACCCGGCCGCGGCGAGGGCGTCCGACACCATCGGATCGATCCGGACCGGCACGGGCGGCTGGGCCAGGTCGACCGGCGTGACGCGGATAAGCGTGTCCTGCCGCGTCTCGGGCGGCATCACGTCGGGCGTAGGGGCGCACGTCAGGCAGCGGCCCTCGACCGCGTTCCAGCAGTCGCCGCAGGTGTACTGCCGGCAGTTCAAGCAGAAGTTGAAGGTCCGGTGGAACGCCTCGAGCGCATGGGTCGTCGAGCGCTGCTCCTTCTCGGAGCGGGCGACCGCGAGCGCCTCCTCGAGGGACGAGCCCGGGTCGCTGACGAAGTGGCGGAGGCCGCGACCGAACGTGCCGATGGCGCCCAGCGGGCTGCGCTTGCCCTCGACGGCCTCGAACGTGTAGCGCGTGCCACACCGTTCACAGAAGGATTCGGTCAGGATTTCGGTCATCGGCTCCCAGGGTCGAGCTCGAAACCCGCCGCCTCCCGGAACGGGTTCGGGCGTGATGATACCGGCGGGATCCAAGATGCCTCCCACAGCCGCTGGTACCCCCCGCCCACGCCCAGGGGTACCGACGTTATGCAACGTGACCCGCCGCTGGAGCGGCGGGTCGGCGAGGGACCCTCTGGTAGGCTCACCGCCGTGCGAGCCATGTCGCGCGTGGAGCGCTTCTTCGAGCGGCTCGTGGAACGCCCGAGCGCGCGGCTGTTCCGAACGAAGCTGCAACCCATCCAGATCCTGCGCCGCATCGAGCGGGCGATGGAGGCCGACCGCGGCGCCGAAGGGCGCCCCGGCCTCGTGCCCGACCTGTTCGTGGTGCATATCCATCCCGACGACCTCGCCGGGCTCACGGCGCCCGACGAGGTTGCCGCCGAGCTCGCCTCCGGCACGCTGACCTTCGCCCGCGCCCACGGCTACGCCCTCCGCGACCGACCGCGAGTGACCCTCCAACCGGACGCGCGGCTGCGACCCGGCGAGGTCGAGGTCGAGGCGGCGGTCTCGCCGGCTCGCGATTCGCCGGCCAGCGACGCGGCGCCGGACGCTGGCACGCGCGTCTTCGAGGTGCCCGTGGTCCGCGCCCCGGACATCGTCATCGAGGTGAAGGAGCCGAACCTGCCCGCCCGCCGGGTCCCCGCGTCGGGAGCGCCGATCCGGATCGGGCGCGGGCCCGACTGCGAGCTCGTCCTGCGCGACTCGCGGGTGTCGCGTCGGCACGCACGCGTGGCGGCGCGCAACGGCGTCCTGGTGCTGACCGACCTCGGCTCGACCAACGGCACCCGAGTGAACGGGCACCGCGTGTCCGAGGTGGTCCTCGGCGCGGGCGATCGGATCCTGGTCGGCGAGACGGTCCTGACCATCGAGCCCGTCAGCGCGGGTGCCGGCGCGGGCAGCTAGCCGCGCCCGTTCATGGACGCCGCGGTCCTCGCGATCTGGGTGCTCCGGCTGATCTTCTTGGCACTCCTGTATGGGTTCCTGTGGCTCGTCGTCCGCGCCCTCCTCCGCGACCTCCGAGCCGCCGCGCGCGAACCGACCGCAGAGCTCGGACGACTCGTGGTGACGGCGTCGCCGAGCGGCGAGCCGGCCCCGGGTGTGTCGTTCGCGCTCGACGCGATCACCTCGCTCGGGCGTGACGTCAACAATTCGATCGTGCTCGACGACGACTTCGTCTCGGCGAGCCACGCCGCCCTGACCTACCGCGGCAGGGCCTGGTATGTCGAGGACCTCGGCTCGACGAACGGGACCTTCGTGAACGGCAGTCAGGTCGATGGGTTGTCGCCCCTCGCGTTCGGCGACGAGGTCCAGATCGGGCAGGTCAGGCTTCGGCTCGAGCGGGCACGCGCTTGAACGCGGCCCCGGCCATGGGCACGCTGCGCGCCGTCGGTCGGGAGGCGCGCCGGCTCCGGATCACTCCGCGCTTTCGGGGCCGTGAGCTGACGCTGCTCCTCGTCGTCGCACTCGCACTGGTGGCGGGCAGCGCCTCGCTCGGCGCCACCCGGCTGCTCAAGGCGGCCCAGCTGGCCGGTGCGCAGCCGCCGGGGGACATCGCCGTCCTCGCGGCGCCGGGCCTGCTGACGATCTACCTCGTCGCCCTGTTCGCGGTGCACGCCGCGCTCGTGCTCGCCGGTCGGCGGACCGACCAGATCCTGCTCCCGACGATGGGGCTCCTTGGCGGCATCGGGCTGCTGCTGATGATCCGCCTGCCGCAGGACCTCGCCGGCCGGTTCGGCGGGCTCGCCCAGACACAGCTGTCGTGGCTCGTCATTGGGCTGGTGATCGTTGCGGCGCTCGGCGTCGCTGTCCGGAATGACGTCTGGCTGCGCCGCTACAAGTACACGTGGGCCGCCGCCGGCGTGGCGCTGCTGCTGGCGACGTTCGTGTTCGGCCACGACGTCAACGGGGCCCGGCTGTCGCTGACGATCGGGCCGTTCAGCGGGCAGCCGTCAGAGCTGCTCAAGGTGATCCTGGTCGTTTTCCTCGCCGGGTATCTGTCCGAGAACCGGCCGCTGCTTCAAGAGGAATCCACGCGGTTCGGGCCGTTCCGGCTGCCGCCGCTGCCGTACCTCGCGCCGATGGTCGCGATGTGGGCGATCGCGCTGGGCATCGTGATCGT
>CAYXVP010000286.1:0-2981 GCA_964468305.1 uncultured Anaerolinea sp.
TCTGGATGGCCCGCTTGATGTTGTCCATCGGCATGGTCACGGCGCGGGCCTTGGCCATCGCGAGGCGAAGGCGGAAGTTGGCGTCGGGATCGCCGCCGCCGGCTCGCGCGGCGACCATGATCTCGCGGGCGACCTTGGTGAAAACGGCTCCCCGCCTGGCGTCGTTGGCGCCCTTCTGGCGCTTGATCGTGGACCACTTGGAATGCCCGGACATCGGGCGGGAGTATACCGGACTAGAATGGCCGGACCCCTCCGGCGGCCGATCGAAAGGCCCCGTTCGAGCACCGATCCATCAGACCCTGCTGAACGAGGAACCCATCGCCGATGACCACCAAGAGCGTCGATCTCCCCCACCTTCGGAGCGTCGTCCTGGCCGGCCACGCGGGTGCGGGCAAGACGACGCTCGGCGAGCAGCTCCTCTTCAGGTCCGGTGCCGTCGGGCGCGTCGGCAAGGTCGATGACGGCAGCTCCCACCTCGACTACGAGCCCGAGGAGCAGAAGCGTCGGGAGTCCCTGAGCCTCGCCGTCGCGACCTTCGAGACCGACGGCACGCGGGTCACGATCGTCGACACGCCGGGCTACCTCGACTTCGTCGCCGAGGTGATCTCCGGCTTCGAGGCCGCCGATGGCGCGATCCTCGTCACCGATGCGACGGGCGGCGTCGAGGCCGGCCTCGAGCGGGCCGTGTCGTTCGGCCGGAGCACCGGCACCGCGGCCTGCTTCTTCATCAACAAGTGCGACAAGGAGAACGCCGACCCGACTGCGACGCTCGACGCGCTGCGCGGCGTCTTCGGCAACAAGATCGCGCCACTCCAGCTGGCGATCGGCGCGGCCCACGACTTCAACGGCTACGTCGACCTCCTCCACCGCAAGGCCTACACGTGGCAGGGCGGCAAGGAGGTCGAGACGGCCATCCCGGACGGGCTGGCCGACGAGGTCGCCCGCCGCCGCGACCAGCTGCTCGAGGCCGCGGCAGAGGCGGACGACGACGTCCTGATGAAATACCTCGAAGGCGAGGAGGTCGCCGACGCCGAGCTCGAGGCGTGTCTGCGCAAGGGCGTCAAGGAGTCGATTCTCGCCCCCGTGCTGGTCGGCTCGGCGACCACCGGTGTCGGGCTGCAGGCTCTCCTCGACGCGATCGTGCGGTACCTCCCGTCCCCCGCCGACGAGAGCCCGACGAGGGCCATCGACAAGTCCGGCGCCGCCGTCGAGGTCGCCCCGGATCCCAACGGACCCCTGCTTGCGCGCGTGTTCAAGACCGCCGCGGATCCCTTCGTCGGCCGGCTCACGTACCTGCGCGTCCTGTCGGGCACGCTCCACTCACAGGGCCACACCTGGAACCAGTCGCGCGGCCAGGACGAGCGCATCGGCCAGCTGCTGCTGCTGCATGGCAAGGACCAGGAACCAATCGGCGAGCTCAAGGCCGGCGAGATCGGCGCGGTCGCGAAGCTCGCGGTGACCGCGACCGGCGACGCACTGTCGACGAGGGAGAAGCCACTCACGCTGCCGCCTTTGTCGTTCCCCGAGCCGACGCTGGTCATGGCCATCGAACCGCAGACCAAGACCGACCTCGACAAGATGGGGCCGGCGCTGCAGCGGATGCTCGAGGAGGAACCCTCTGCCCGCGTCGAGCGGAGCGAGACCGGCGAACAGATCCTGCGCACGCTCGGCGATGCCCAGGCCGCGGTCATCATCGAGCGGCTCAAGCGCAAGTTCGGCGCGGCCATCGCGACGCACACCCCGCGTGTCCCGTACAAAGAGTCGATCCGCGGCAAGGCGAACGCGCACGGCCGGTACAAGAAGCAGACCGGCGGCCACGGCATGTTCGGCGACGTCTGGATCGAGATCGAGCCGAACCCTGGCGGCGGCGTCGAGTTCGCCGAGCGTGTCGTCGGCGGCTCCGTGCCGCGGAACTTCTTCCCGGGCGTCGAGAAGGGAATCCGCGAGACGGCCGCCGAAGGGGTCCTCGCCGGCTACCCCCTGTCTGACTTCAAGGCGACGCTGTACGACGGGTCGTTCCACACCGTCGACTCGAACGAGCTGTCGTTCAAGATCGCGGCCTCGATGGCGCTCAAGGACGGGATCCTCCAGGCGAAGCCCGTGCTCCTCGAGCCGATCATGACGGTCGAGATCCGCGTCCCGGAGGCGTTCATGGGCGAGGTCAACCGCGACCTCAACGGGCGCCGTGGGAGAGTCCTCGGCATGGACGTCCAGGACGGGTTCCAGGTGATCACGGCGCACGTTCCGCAATCCGAGCTGTTCTCGTATGCCACCGAGCTGAAGTCGCTGACCGGCGGCCGCGGCACGTTCAGGTCGTCGCTCGACCGCTATGAAGACGTGCCGACCCACATCGCCGAGAAGGTCATCGAGCAGCACAAGAAGGAATCGGCCGACTCGGCGAGTCATTGAGCGCCGGCTCCATGCCCACCACGACGTCCAGCTTCGCGTCGCCCACGAAGCCCGCCTCCTGGTCGTGGGAGGCGACGAGCGAGTCTGTCGCCGAGCGGTATGGCATCTCGGTCGAGTCGGTGGTCCGCTTCGACCAGAACACCGCCCCGGCGCCACCGGACCTCGTCCGCCGGCTGCTGGAGGCGGGCGATTTCGAGGTCCCGCTGTCGGAGTACCCGCCCTCCGACTACGGCCGTCTGGTCGCGGCGGCCGCCGAGCGCTACGGGGTCGGACGTGACGAGCTGCTCGTCGGCGCTGGCGCCGACGAGATCCTGGACCTGTGCGCCAAGGCATTCCTGCCCGCCGGTGGCGCGGCCATCGTGCCCGCCCCGACGTACCCGATGTACGGGATCCTCACCGACCAGCGGCGGGCCGCGGTCGTCCGCGTGCCGCGCCGAGATGCCGCGACCGGCTACGCGCTGGACGTCGGCGCCGTCCGGGCCGCCGCCGCCGAGCCCGCCGACAACCAGGCGGTCCCGGGCGTCGTCTGGCTCTGCAGCCCGAACAACCCGACCGGGCTGGCCGAGCCCGAC
>CAYXVP010000287.1:0-2974 GCA_964468305.1 uncultured Anaerolinea sp.
GAGCTGCGCGACGTCGCGGGGCGCCTGGACGGCGTGGACCCGGTCCGCTGGGCCTGCGCGCGCGACCTGCGCGCCACGGCGGCCACGATCGAGGCCCACGCTGCGATCGCCGAGCGCGAGGGCATCCGGGCGGGGGAGGCGGACCCGGAGGACGTGAGCTGGGTCGCCGGCGAGCCGCCCGGCGTCCTATCTGAGATGTTCGGCCGATGAGCAGCCTGCCTCGGGGTCGCTGCCCGGTGTGCGACCAGGACGTCGCGCTGCGGAAGGGCGGCCAGCTGCGCGAGCACTACGTCTACCGGCCCCAGGCCGAGCAGGACCCGACGACGCCACTCGGGCGCGTCCGGACCTGTGAAGGCTCCGGAGGGCGTCCGGCGTGATCCGGATCCGCTGGATCGCCGACCGCGACGGCGAGGCCCACGCCCACGCCGGCACCAGGGCGACCAGGACCGCCTGCGGCAGGCGGGCCCTGTCCGAGCGTCATGCCTGGCCCGCGAAGCGACGCTGCGAGGCATGCGCGGCCGCCGTGGCCGCGCTCGGACACTGATGCCCGCGATCCGTGACGGCCGGGGCCAGCTCGTCGTCGAGCCGACGCTGCCGCCCGCGGCCGTCCCGCCGGGGCCGGTCGAGCGATCCCGTGTGTCGGAGGCGCGGATGGCCGACTTCGCCGCCGAGCGGGCGAATGGGGGCGAGCACATCCGCCGTGACAGCGCGGTGCTGCGCGAATCGGGCGAGCGCGGGCGGGCCGCGACCGAGAGCCACTGGGCACGCAAGCGGGCCGAGAAGGCCGCGCGGTTTATCGCCGCCGTCCGCGAGACCGCCAATTACGCCGAGGCCGCCGAGACACTCGGCACCAGCCGCCACGGCGTCGAGCAGTTCATGTCCGACCTGCGCAAGCGGGGCGAGCTGCCGGCCGACGTCGACGAGCTGCTGATCGCCCGTGGCGGTCGGCCCGCCTCGATGCCCGGCAGCGGCAGGCGGAAGGCCACCGTCCTCGCGGTGCTGCCCGATAAGCCGACGATCGTCGCCGCGGATCTGCCAGATGTGCCAGCCACACCCGATGTCGTCATGCCCTGTGATCGCTGCGCCCATGCGCTCGTTTGCTCGATCAAGGCAACCGCGGCGATCAAGGGTTGGCCGCACAGCTGGTGGTCGACACCCGATGTCGCGCTGCACGTCGCAGAAGTGCGCGTCAGATGTGACCACTTCCTCGAGGCCAGGGCCCGATGACCCACCAGGCGCACCGCATCGCCGACATCAGCTACTCCCGCGACCGGCTGGTCTGCACCTGCGGCGAGGTCATGCGGGCGGATCCCCTGGCGCGGGCCTGGGATCGACATCGGCGCGAGCTGGGCCTCAAGGTCCAGACGATCGGACAGACGATCGGCAGGCGGCTGGCGCCGAAGGTGGGCGGGTGAGCGCGGTGCGGGCCCAGGACCCGCCGTCGATGGCGAGACGCGACGAGCCGACTCCGCCCGAGCGGATCCGCGTCGTCGACGTCCGCTACCGCCTGGGTATTGCCGAGGACCTCCGGATCGACGACTACGGTCCGACGTCGGCCCTATCGGAGGACCTGCTGCTGCGCGGCTACGGCCTGCGGCGGCCTCGGTTCGAGGGGGACGAGAGCTGATGGCCAGGGCCTATCTGCGCCTCGATCCGGGCTTCTTCGACCGCAAGGTGATCGATCAGGCGTACCCGCCGGGGGCGGTCGCGGCCCTGATCGGGGTGTTCTGCCACGCGGAGCACCAGCCGCAGCGGGGCCGATTCCGGGACCTCCATGTGCTCCGATCACTGCTCGGGCCCGTCGCGAAGTGGGTGCCGCTTTTGATCGAACGTGGCGACCTCATCGAGGACGGCGGCCGGGTCTACGTCGATGGGTGGGACGAGTGGCAGGAGGGCGATCTGCGGGTTCCGGACCGCCTGGCGTCGATCCGTGGCCGGGCGAAGGCGGAGGGTCGGGCACTGACCGGGGCCGAGAGAACGGCCCTCTGGCGAGCCAGCAAGAACACGTCACCGCGTGACGCACGTGCGTCACACCCGAAACGTCACGCAAGTGACGAAATCGTCAACGGTGGTGACGTGACGTCACACCGTCACCCGTCTGACGGCGACCGTCAGAGCGTCATAGATAGCGGTAGCGCTAGCGGTAGGCATTCAGCGGATTCACAAGACGCTAGGACACCCCTCGCCCGCGCGACCCCGGCGGAGCCAGGACCCAGCGGTACATCCGCCCACCGGCGTCGTGAATCCGAGGAATCGAGCGACGAGCTCGAGAGGTCGGTCTTCTGATGACGGCGGAGCGGACCTACCGGCGCGAGGATCTCATCGCTGCCCGGCGCGCCTGGGAGGGTGGCGAGTTCGGCGTCGAATGGCAGCCCTACCGCGAGCTCGCCGCGCAGTACGGCCTGATCTTTCCACCCGATGGCACCCGCTGGGACGGCTGGGAGGACCGCCAGCCCAGCCAGCGAGCGATCGTCTTCCGGGCGATCAGCGATACCCCCCGGCTGCTGCGGCGGCTCATCATCGAGAGCACGAGCTGGGGCCAGGTCGTGGGCCGGCTCATGGCCGCGGTCGACGCGCTGCGGGACGAGGCGGACCTGGCCGAGCTGCACGCCGACCTCGAGCGTCGGGGGCAGCCATCGCGGACCGAGGCCATGCATCGTCTCGACGAGCTCCTCGCCCGATGAAGGCGACCGAGACCTTCGACCGCGTCACCGGCGGCCGGCCCATCACGGGCAAGGTCTACGAGTGGATCAACGATCTCGTCGGGCGCTTCGGTGACGAGGCGGTGGCGGTGGCGATGGACGCCGAGGCGCCGGCGGGCAAGCTCGACCGGCTGCTCTCGAGGGTCCGGGACCGCCTGGCCAGCCAGATCGAGCGCCGAGCCCCGGCCGAGATCAGCGGGCGCGACATGCTGGCCATCGTCCGCGGCGAACGGACCGAGCCGGACCCGCCGTACTGCTGGGACACGCGGGGC
>CAYXVP010000288.1:0-2968 GCA_964468305.1 uncultured Anaerolinea sp.
CTCCGGCCCCATGCGCTCGAACGCCTTCCGATTCGCTTCGTCCGGCTTGGCGACGCTCCCCAGGGCGCCGAGCCCAAGCGCGCGGACCCCGGCGCCCGTACCCGGGCCCGCCCGCGCGCTCACCGCGCCCCACGCGATCTTCGCGTTGTGCCCGAGCACGACGCCTGGTGCGCCCGGGAAGGTGACGCCCGTGACGTCCCAGGGGCACGTCGTGCTGACCTCGCGACAGTGCAGCCCGTTCATGATCCAGACCGAGGGCATGCTGAAGCCGAGGTGCGGGTCGTTGGCGAGGATCGGCTTGCCGCTCTGGGTCCGGGCGCCCGAGACGACCCAGTTGCTCGAGCCGATGCCGTGGCTGCCGAGCCCGTCGCCGCGGTCGAGGCCGGCGAGCGCCGAGAGGCTCGTACCCAACGCCGACAGGGATGCGAGGGCCGCGTCATCGGCGGCCGACAAGGCAGGCGTGGCGGCGCTCGCCGTGCCGGCCGCCGTTTCCTCCGGCTTCGCGCTGCTCGCGGCCGTTGCCTTGCCGGCGCCGATCATGTCGCTGGGCGTGATGATCGGCATGGACGGGTCGTAGGCCGGGAACAGCTCGTCGGTCCTCGAACGGTTGCCGAGCTTCGCGTCGGCCCGGAGCCGGAAGATCTCGGTGTCGACGTTCCCGCCGAGCGACCACGCCTGCACTTTCTGCCAGGTCGCCGTGTCGAGCGGCGTCCAGTGCTCGAGCGTGATGCCGCCGATCCCGCCCGACCCGGAGAGCAGCCCCGCGACCACGAACGGTGTCGAGAGCCGCCCGTTGTGCTCGTCGATCCAGGCGTTCACGCCCTCGGCGTACGCGCTCAGGATCGCCTTCGAGTCGTCGGACATCGCGTCGAGGTCGCGCTGCGCCGCACCCCGCCAGCCGAGCGTCCGGATGTACTTGTCCTTGTCGAGGGTGGCCGCGCCGAACAGCTCGGACAACCGTCCCGCGCCGATGCGACGTGAGATCTCCATCTGCCACATCCGCTCCTGGGCGTGGACGTAGCCCTGGGCCATGAACAAGTCGTGCCGATCGTCGGCGGTGATCTGGAGGATGCCCCACCGATCACGGATGACCTGGACCTGCTGGTGCAGGCCCTTCAGGCCGATCACGCCGGTGGTCTGGGGCCAGCCCCGCTGCGTCGCGATCCCGCCGAGGACGATCACGACCACGATCGCGAGCGTCGCCAGGACGAGCAGCAGCTGCAGGAGACGCGACAGGAGTCGCAGGACAATGCCCCCGGCTCGACCCATCCGCACCCTCCTCAGCGGGGAAGGGTAGTGCCGCGGCCGGCCTGCATCGCGGTCCGGACGATGGAGTCCGCGAAGATGAGATCGGCCAGTCCCACGCCGAGGTGCGTCACGACGACCCGGCCCTCAGGTCGAGCGGTGCCGGCAAGGATGGCCTCGCCGATGGTGGCTGAAGGGTCCGGGTAGCCGTCGAACTTGCCGGCGCCGCGGTTGGCCAGGAACTGCTCGCGATCATCGACCACGAACAGCGCCGCCGCCCGGGCGACCTCGGCGGCGGCCATCGTCGCGTAGTCGACAGGGACGATCGTCGCGTCCGGCCGCAGCCAGTCGTTGGTCATGACCTGGCTCTTGCTCGGCGTCGTGAACGACGCCGCGGAAATGACGACGTCCGCAAGCCGAACCGCGGAACGCGCGGGTTCGTGGACGACCGGGTCGCCGGCGCCGTCGGTGCGT
The DNA here is from genome assembly GCA_964468305.1 of uncultured Anaerolinea sp. Taxonomy (GTDB): domain Bacteria; phylum Chloroflexota; class Limnocylindria; order Limnocylindrales; family CSP1-4; genus UBA5189. Next base: position 1,720 of record CAYXVP010000288.1, read on the forward strand.
CTGGCCTCGCGGGCGAGCGCCGCCGCGCGCTCGGGGTGGCGGTCGAAGAGGTGCAGCGTGGCCCCTGGGAGCACTCGGCCGACGACCGGCACGTGGGCGTGACCCTGCACCCCCGCGCCGATGAGCGCGACGTTAACGGCGGCCCGCCCGCCAGTGCCAACGGGTGCCCGCGCGCCGAAGTGGCGGATCGCGACCCCGCTGATTGCCGCGGTTCGCTGCGCCGTGATCGGCCCGGCGTCGAGGATCGCGGTCGGCTGACCCGTCTCAGGATCGTTGAGGACGACCACGGCGCTGATCGCCGGCAGCCCCAGCGCATTGTTCGTCGAGAACCCGGCGACCCACTTCATCCCGACGAGGTCGAGGGCGCCCTCGGCGGCGCGAAGGTGGGCGGGCATGGCATGGACGAACGATCCCTCCGGGCGCGGATGGATCGCGATCTTGGGCGGCAGCTCGCTGGCGCCGGGCGTGGCGAGGGCGACGAGCGTCCGCTCGGCGAGAACGAGCTGCTCCTCCAGCGGTGGCATGGCCGCCACCACGTCGGCGGCGTTGAACCAGCGCAGCGGAGGCGGAGGTCCCGGCATCGGCGGGCATTGTACGAAGCGCGATTCGGCCCGCTTGAACTGGTCGGGATGGCCCGAGCGGTTCCGGCCCGGATCGATACGATTCGGGTGATGGCCGCCATCGACATCGCCCAGAGCCTCGAGAACCTCAAGCTGGAGCGCGACGCCATCGCGCTCTACGACGAGCTGGCGCGAATTGAGAAGGACCCGCGTCGCGGCCAGGCGTTCCGCACGATCGCGGGCAACGAGCGACGGCACGCGGGCGTGTGGGCGGACAAGCTGCGGGAGCTGGGTGCGGACGTCCCCGAGGCCGAGGGCCCGCGCCTGCGCATCCGGACGATTCTGCTGGTCGCCCGGCTGTTCGGCACGCACGCAGTCCGGGACATGGTCCAGGCGCTCGAAGGCGACGGGGGGGGCCTCCACGCCGATCAGGCCTCCCCCGGGGTCGGGGCGCACCGGGCCTTTGGTTTCGGGCTTTTCCCGCACCTGCAGCAGCGCGCTCTGGTCGCGCGAGCGGAAGCCGTCGCCGTAGGGATCGCCCACGCCGATGGCGTCCAGCACGGTGGTGATGCCGGCAGCGGCGATCTCCGCATCGTGCGACTGCACCGCGCCTTGCATCGGGAAGCTCACCTTGGGCCGCGGCATCACGTGGCGTTCGAGGTTGTCGGTGTGCACTTCCACCAGCCCGG
>CAYXVP010000289.1:0-2966 GCA_964468305.1 uncultured Anaerolinea sp.
TCACGATCACCGCGACCGGCAACTTCCGGTACAGCGAGGACTCCTGCCAGAACCTCATCGACTGCGTCGAGGCCGGGATCCCGGTCGAGATCGTGCCGGTCACCCTCATGGGCCTGATCGCGCCGGTCACGGTCGTGGGCGCCACGGTCTTCCACACGACGGACGTGCTCGCCGGCATCACCATGGCGCAGATCGTCCGGCCGGGGGCGCCGGTCCTCTTCGGCGGTGCGCCGGCCACGTTCCACATGAAGATCGCGAGCTCGCCGATGGCGGCGATCGAGGCCCAGCTGCTCGACGTTGCCTACGTCGAGGTCGCCAAGTCGCTCGGCCTGCCGACGCAGTCGTACATGGCGCTGTCCGAGGCCAAGGAGGTCGACGCTCAGGCGGGCGCCGAGACGTTCGGCAGTGCGCTGCTGGCGGCGCTCGCGGGCGTCAACTCGGTATCCGGGCCCGGGATGCTCGACTTCCTGCTCGTGTTCAGCCTGCCGAAGCTGGTCCTCGACGACGAGCTGTGCGCCCAGGCCCTCCACTTCGTTCGCGACGTCAAGAACCTCGAGGACATCCCGGCCCGAGGCCTCGTCGACGAGCTCCTCGCAACGCAGCACCTGATCACGTCCGAGCACACGTCGCGCCACTGGCCCGAGGAGCTGTACCTTCCCGGCCGGGTCTTCGACCGCGACAACCGCGAGAACTGGATGAAGGCCGGCGCGAAAGATACGAATCGCCGGGCGGTCGCCGAGGTGGAGCGGCGGCTCAGGGCCTACGAGCAGGTGGAGACCGATCCGGTGGCGGTCGGGGAGCTGCAGCGGATCATCAGGGCAGGGCTGGCCTCGCAGACGGAGCTCCCGTTCGTGGCGCCGGCGGCGGGCGGAGGTGGCGGCGCGGATCTGGTCGCCGCCGGCGATGCCGCGCGCGGCCGCCGCCCGAATCCTCGGCGGGGTCGCCAAGGCTGACGAACTGCCTGGCTGCCGAGCCGCCGAGCTGGCGAGCTGATGAGCTGCCGAACGGGCTAGCTGCCGAGCGCGGCCTCGAGGACGACCGGGCCAGACCGCGTCGCTGGATCGGCGCCCGGCGGTTCGATGCTGACCCGGAACCTCGTGGTCGGGCCGATCTCGAAGGAGGCCCACTCGTCGAGCGAGCCGACCCAGTACGCCGTGCTCCCGGCGAAGTCCATCTTCCCGACGGCCCAGCCCTTGCCGTTGCTGCTCAGCCAGCACCGATAGACCTCGCCCGGCTTGGGCGCCGTCAGCGCGGTCGACAGGACGACGAGGTCGTGCCGCGTCCACGAGATCGAGCCGCCCGCGGCCCCGTCCGGCGTGGTGAGCGCGACGATGCGGTGGGCCGGCTCGGACAGGACGCGGTCGACGGCTGCCACCGCCGCGGCCAGGCCCTGCGCCTCGTCCTGGGCGATCGACAGCTTGCCCGCCTGATCGACGAGGACTCCGGCGCCGACGACCAGCACGACCAGTGCGGCAGCGAGGCCGAGCCATGCGCCGGGTGGCGCCCGGAACAGAGCCCACCGGCGCCGCCCGCCCGCCATCGGAATGGGAGCGAGCGACGCCTCGGCGGACGCAGACCGGACGGAACCGAGGACGCGGGTGCGGAGCGATGGCGGCAGGTCCAGCGGTTGGACAGCCGCCGATGCCGCGGTAGCGGTTCCTGGCAGCGCATCCGAGAGGGCCGACTGGAGCCGGGCCCAGCCATCGAGGTCCGCCTGGCAGGCCGGGCAGCCGGCGAGGTGGCTTCGAAGCGCGACGTCCTCGGGCGCCTCGGAGCGCTCCAGCGCCCCCAGTCGCGCGGGATCCAGAAGCAGGTCTTCGATCCGCTCGTGCGCGGTGCCGTGGTCCATCGCGCTCATCGGTCGACGCCCCGCGCCGGCGCGGGAGCGGGCGACCACGCCGGCTCGGCCAGGTCGGTCTCCGGCCCGAGGCGGGCCCGCAGCTGCGCCATTGCGCGTCTCGTCCGCGACTTTACGGTGCCGAGGGGCCACTCGAGCCGCTCGGCGATCTCCGCCTGGGAGAGGTCCTCGGCGTACCCGAGGAGGATCACCTGGCGCTCGTTGTCGGGCAGCTCGGCGATCCCGGTCCGCACAATCGACTGGGTCCAGCGCCGCGTGGCGATGGTGGTCGGGTCGGTCGAGGCGTCGGACGTGAGCTCGCGGGGGACCTCGGCTCGCGCCTCAGTGCCGCTCGGGCCGCCCTCCAACGTGAATGCCTCGAGGCGGACCGCATCTCGGGTCGGACGGCGGCCATCGGCACGGAGCCGGTCGATCGCGCGATGGCGTGCGATCGCGAGCAGCCACGTGAGTAGCGAGCCGGAGTGCGCATCGAACTGGCGCGCGCGTCGCCACAACGTCACGAAAGCGTCCTGGACGACCTCCGCCGCGGCCTCACGATCGCCGAGGAAGCGGGCGACCGAACCGAACACGAACGCGGCGTGCCGGTCGTATGCGATCACGAACGCCCCCTCCTCACCCGCGGCGATGCGCGCGACGAGTCGTGCGTCGTCGAGCTCGGTCGAATCCCTGTCGATCAACTCCCCACCGTCGTGCGCTCGGGGCGATGGTCACCCTCCCGGGAGCTGCTGTCCACTCCCGGGCGCGGTCCCGATCAGTACCCGTACTTCCCACCAGATGCCTTTGGGCCGGCCTTGATCGGGTTGCCGTCGGCGCCGACGACGTACCACTTGTCGTAGAGCGCCTGGCCGTTCACGTCGCCGGCCGCCTGGTCGGCGCCGTAGTAGTACAGCGGGTGGCCCGCGTAGGTGACCTGCATGCTGCCGTCCTGGCGCTTCATCGTCGCGAATGTCCCCGTGACGCCGTCGCCGCCTTTGACGGTCTCGCCGGCCTCGAGCGTGAACGCCGGCCATGACTCGATGCAGCCCGCGTTGCAGTTGCTCGTGGTGGCCGTGTCCGGGGTGAACAGGTACAGGGTCTTGCCGCCCTCGCCGGTCAGGAACATGCCGAG
>CAYXVP010000290.1:0-2963 GCA_964468305.1 uncultured Anaerolinea sp.
GCGATAGGTTCGGTCCGGGACTGACAGGCAGGGCGGCCCGAAGGACTTGCGGGCCGCCCCGATCCTGAGTGGCGACGCGATCGCCGACCAGACACAGAACAGCTACGTTATCTGGCTCGAGCTCGGTCGGCGTTCGCGAACGTCACGTGGCCGCAGTGCGCGACGGATTGTCAGGGCCGGCTGTCCCATCGATCGGCGCGGCCGCTTCGGCGCGGGCCGCATCCCGGATCGTGTTGTAGAAGATCAATCCTGGCCCGATCACGAGAGCAACGAGCAGCAGGAGCTCCAGGTACCCGAGGCTCGCGACGATGATGTTCGCGGCTGTGAGGAGTGTCATGCCGGTGAGCAGGCCTAACCCGAACCGGCGCTGGCGCTCGTCGGACCAGGCCGGCCCGGGTCGAAGCACCAGGTAGCCGCGAAGGTCCGGCAGCAGGAGTAGGACCGTTCCGACACGGACCGCCACTGCTTGATCACCCCCGGAAATGGTGTAGGCGACCAAGGTCCCGTAGGCCGCGAGCGCCCGCGTCAGACCCAGAATGACGATGTTTGTGATCCGGTACGCGATGACCGCCGAGTGCTCCCCGGGTCGCCGACTCAAGGCCGCGATCACTCCCGCGAACCCCGCCAATGAAACGCCGACGCCGGCGAGCGCCATGAACAGTCCCGAATCCGTCAAGTCGGACTCCCATCAAGCAGCCTGAATGACGGCCGAGTATGGCGGTCTCGGTAGCGCCCTGTCGCATCGCTCGCCATGCCCACCGCGCGGGCCGCGCCATCTGTTGTGTTACGGACCCAGGTAGGTCAGTCAGCGCACGAATGTCGCGCGCAGCGTCACGGAGTCGGGCCAACTGACGGCGGCGCCGGGACCTTGATCACGAATGTCAGGAAGGTCAGGCTCGAGGAGCCAACGGTTCCAGTGATCGCCCAACAGCCCTCGGTAGCGAACCGCACGCCGCTCGCTTGGAACCCCGACTCCCCATAGCCATCGGGAACGTCGCCCATTGCTGGCGGAGCCGGCGGATCACGGCGGAACCCTGTGATCTGGAGCCTGCCCGGCGCGACGCGCCACCAGCCGAACTTCATCGACACTGCACCGTCGGCGTCGATGAAGCGCGGATCTCCCAGGATGATGCCGTCGGGCCAGAGCCCGCCCACCCACAGCTTGCCGTTCCCGAACGAGCTCCCGGAACCGAAGAACTCGCCGCCGGGAATGCTCTCAGGTGCAGGCTCACCGAGCGTGCTCGGGCAGTTCGAGGCGTCCGCCATCGTCACCGGGACGATCAGAAACGTGCTCGCCGTTGGGCTGGGCACCGAAACGAACGTTGGCTCCGGGCTCAGCGTCGCGGGTGGCGGCACCTGGATTGGGCCGCACCCAGATACGGCGATCAGTGCGACCGCAGCCAGGGCCTTCACCCACGGGATTCTGTGCCAGGGCAAGCTGTCGCCTTCAGTCAGCACCGGCGAATGTCACGCGGCCGACGGAGCTCGACACCTGGGTGTTCAGTCTGGGCCGTGCCGCGTGGTCACTCGACCATCACCTGGTCGTAGCGGGCGTACAACTCGCCCCAGTCGGACTTCGACATCTGTCGCCCGGTCGCGCCAATCTCGGCGACCGCCTCGAAGTAGCCCTCACGGGCGATGCCCGGCGAGAAGAGGATCAGGAACGTCGCCGGCGCGGGCGACCCATTGTTGAAGCCGTGGATGCCGCCGCGCGGCACGTGCAGAAAGAACCCAGGCGCGGCCCGGGTCCACGTCTCGCCGGTGAAGAAGCTGGGGTTCCCGTCGAGGACGTAGAACGATTCGGAGAAGCCGCGATGGAAGTGCCCAGTCGCGCCTCCGGTGTTGGCGGGCATCTCCCAGCGGTAGAGTCCGAAGTCGCCGCGGGTGAAGGCGCCGGTCGCGACGAATCGCGCCACCGTGCCGGATTTCATGGTGAGGGCCCGCATCTCGGCCTGCCCGACACCCGTGGCACTGACCTCGCCGAGCTCACCTTCGTAGGTCACGGCCGCCTCCGACCGGGATTTGCCACTAGCATGGCACGGCCATGACGACCGGCCGACTGCTGCCGATGCTCGAGATCGCGCCCCCGCCGGCGTCGGCCGCCCGCTCGGCCACGGGCGCCGACGACGCCCGCCTGACCGAGTTCCGACCCGAATCTCGCGCCCTGCCAAGCTTCTACGTCTGGACCCTCGGCTGCCAGATGAACCACAGCGACTCCGAGGAGATGGCTGGCAGGCTGCTCGCCGCCGGCTGCGCCTCCGCCGCGGCGACGGCCAGCGCGGACCTCATCGTCATCAACACGTGCGCGACCCGCGAGGCGGCCGAGGCGAAGGTGATCGGGCGCCAGGGCGAGCTCGCACGGCTCAAGGACGCGAACCCCTCGCTCAGGGTCGTGATGACGGGCTGCGCCGTGCGCGAGATGGACAGGGAGCGGCTGGACCGGCGCTTCCCGGCGGTCGACATGTTCCTGCGTCCCGACCAGGAGCCCGAGCTCGTCGATCGACTTGGGCTTGCGTCCGTCCAGGGCCCGATCGGAATCACCGGCGCGCTGACTGGGGCCACCACGATCGTTGGTCGATCGGCGGTCGGCGTCGCCGATCACCTGCCCGGGACCCGCGCGGCAGCGGTGGCCGGCGGTGCAGTGCACCGCCACTCCAGCGTGAGCGCGTGGCTCTTTCCCACAAAGCCCTTGAAGCGCTCATTCCACGGAGATTCCCGAGCGAGGTCCGCGGCGATCCGGTGCGACGGGTGCTCGCCGTTGCGCGGGAGCTGCACGGCGATCTGCGCGCCCGGCTCGAGGGTGGAGAGCGCGCGCCGCATCAACGACTCATTGTCCTCGACCCATTGAAACGCGGCATGAGAGAACACCAACTCATGGGTTGAATAATCTCTTACGGAGTTGATGTCCGCTTGCCGAAAAGAGACCCCCGGCCGCTGAAACGCGACCGATTTTTCGAGCATGT
>CAYXVP010000291.1:0-2957 GCA_964468305.1 uncultured Anaerolinea sp.
GCGGAGTCGGCTGCCGAGGATCCAACCGTCGTCGCGGCCCCCGTGGCCACGAACGGCGTGCCACGAGAGGAGCGCGAGCCGGCCGGGACCCGCGGCCGGGGCCGATGACCCGCGCCCTGCGGCTCATCACCCATAACTGGCCACTCAAGCTCGGAGCCATCGCCCTCGCCACCCTGCTGTACGGCGGGCTGGTCGTGTCCCAGAACACTGACGCGTTCCCGGGGAGCGTCCAGATCGGGATCGAGAACCCGCCGCCGGACGCCATCGTGCTCGACCAGCTCGGCTCGGTGAGCCGGATCCGCTACGTGGCGCCACCGGATCTCGGCCTCCGGATCGACAGCTCCAGCTTCAAGGCGTTCATCGACCTCAACGGGGTCGTGCCGACCGGCCAGCCGGAGTCCTTCGACGTGACCGTCGAGGCGATCAACAAGAGCGTCCAGGTGCTCGATTTCGAGCCCAAGAAGATCATCGTCACGATCGACAGCAAGGGCACCAAGACCGTGCCCGTCCGGGTCGAGCTGGGGCCGGTCCCCTCGGGGCTCGACGTCGGCGACCCGGTCGTCGACACGAGCGACGTGACGATCGTGGGCCCCCAGACGATCGTCCAGAACATCACCGAGGCGCAGGCGCCGGTCACGATCGACGCCTCGGGGATCGACGTCGACCAGCTCGTGAGCCTCGTCGCGATCGACAACAAGGGCAATGAGCTGGGCGTCGATTCTCGCGTCGAGATCGACCCGCCACGGGTTCGCGTCCAGGTCCAGGTGTTCACCGACCGACGCTCCAAGGCACTCCCGGTGACGCCCAACGTCGTGGGCACGCCCGCGGCCGGCTTCGAGGTCGCGTCGGTCGAGGTCGATCCGCCGGTCGTGTCGGTCCAGGGCGACGCCAACGACCTGGCGACCCTGGACCGCGCCGACACCCAGCCCGTCTCCATCTCGGGGGCGTCCTCGACCGTAACCCAGGACGTGGGCTTCAACCTGCCAGCCGGCGTTCAGGCGCTCGGTGGCGCGTCGGTCAAGGTGATAGTCACGCTGCGGCCGGTGACGGCGACCCGGACGTTCGAGGCCGGCCTCGTCCTCGTCGGCGCGCGGTCGGACTTCGACTACGCGCTCTCGGCCGACCGCGTGCTGGTGACGATCGGCGGCTCGATCGCCGAGCTCGACCGGCTGTCGGGCACGAACCTCGTGCTGACGCTCGACGTCGGCGGGCTCGCGCCGGGCGCCCACGACGTCACCGCCACGGCGAATCTCACCACCGGCCTGACACTCATCAGCGCGAGCCCCAATCCGATCCAGGTGACCGTCTCCACCCCGGCGCCGTCGCCGGCGCCGTCGTAACGCCCGTCACGCCAACGTGATCTGAGGAGCCGTGCCACGCCTGTTCGGCACCGACGGCATCCGCGGTGTCGCCAACGTCGACCTCAAGCCGTCGACCGCCTTCGCGCTGGGCCGCGCGACCGCGTTCCGGCTGGTGGGCGAGGGCGGCTCGATCGTCGTCGGCCAGGACACCCGCCGCTCCGGTGACATGTTCGTGACCGCGATCGCCGCGGGCGCCACGAGCATGGGCGTCTCGGTCCATTCGGTCGGCGTCGTGCCCACCCCGGCGCTCGCGTTCCTGGCCCCTGCCGGCGACTTCACCGCGGGGATCATTGTCTTCGCCTCCCACAACCCCGCCGAGGGCAACGGGCCCCAAGTGCCCGACGCGGAGGGCCTCAAGCTCGACGACGCGCTGGAGGACGAGCTGGAGCAGCTCATCTGGCGGGCGGAGGAGCTCGCCGGCGCCCCGCCGGAACGGCTCGGGATGGTGGTCGACGGACGTGCGTTGCTTGACCGCTACCTTGCCCATCGGGAGGGCCTTGCCCGGCGCGTCGACGCCTCCGCGCTGCGGATCGTCCTCGACTGTGCCAACGGCTCCGCATCGGCGGTCGGTGGCCGGATCCTCGCCGCGACCGGCGCGGACGTCGAGGTGATAAACGCCCAGCCCGACGGGCTCAACATCAATCTCCACGCCGGCGCGACGGACCCGGTCGGGCTGGCGCGGCGCGTGGCGGAGTCCGGCGCGGACCTGGGCTTCGCGGTCGACGGAGACGCCGACCGGCTCGTCGCCGTGGACGGCTCGGGTCAGGTCGTCGACGGGGATCGGATCCTGGGCGTCCTCGCGCTCGACGCGCTGGCTCGTGCCACCGCGTCTGCGAGCGAACCCGCGAGCGCGACCCTCGTCGTGTCCGTGCTCTCGAACGGCGGGCTCCAGCAGGCGGTCGAGGCCGCCGGCGGGACCGTCGTCCGCACGCCCGTCGGCGACAAGTACATCCTCGAGGGGATGCAGGTCGAAGGCGCGGGCCTCGGCGGTGAGAAGAGCGGCCATGTGATCGTTCGCGAGCACACGACGTCCGGCGACGGACTGGTCACCGCCCTCGAGGTGCTCCGGGTGACCACCACGGCCGGGCGGACCCTGGCCCAGCTCGCCGGGCAGATCCCGCTGCTGCCCCAGGAACAGCGCGCTGTGAAGGTGCGCCACAAGGAGCAGTGGGAGGGCGATCCCGCCCTGCGCCGAGCGATCGCCGACGCCGAGGGCCGCCTCGGCAGCGGCGGGCGCGTGCTCGTCCGGCCCTCGGGAACCGAGCCGGCGCTGCGGGTCATGGTCGAGGGCACCGACCGAGAGCTCGTCCGTGATCTGGCCGACGCACTGTCGGCCCTGGCGGAACAGCGCCTACACTGACGCGCCTATGTGCGGCATCGTGGGCTACACGGGGCCCCGTGAGGCCGGCCCGATTCTCATGGAGGGCCTGCGCCGCCTCGAGTACCGCGGCTACGACTCCGCCGGCATCGCCCTCGTCGACGAGCGGGGCGACCTGTTCGTGGAGAAGCGTGCGGGCAAGCTGAGCAACCTCCGGACGGCGATCGCGGAGCGCACGCCGCATGCCGCCGTCGGGCTCGCGCACACGCGCTGGGCCC
>CAYXVP010000292.1:0-2930 GCA_964468305.1 uncultured Anaerolinea sp.
GACTACTACCACAACGGCGGCATCCTGCCGGCGGTCCTGCGCCGCCTCGCCCGTGAGGCCGCCTAGGCCCGCTTCCTACTCCGCTGACTCGGGCATTTCGCGGAGCCCGAGGATGGGCGAGCGATACAGCCAGAGCACGCCGGACAGCTGCAGCACGATCACGACGAACAGCGTCGGCTGGACGCCGAACAGCCCTGCGAGCAGGCCTCCGATGGTCGCGCCGATGGGCCGGATGCCCATGTTGATGAACCGGAAGGCACCACCCGCACGGCCCCGGAGGCGGTCCGGCGTGCGGGCCTGGATCATGGCCCCGGCGTTGATGTCCAGGATCATCACCCCGATCCCCTGCCCGAACTCGGACAGGAACAGGAACGCCAGGACCACTGGCTGCGGCAGCCCGCCCGCGAGCGGGATCAGGATCACCGACGCCGGGAACAGGATCAGCCCGAGCACGTAGGCGCGGCCGAGCCCGAGCACGCGCCCGACCCGCGACGCGGTCACAGCACCGATGACGCCGCCGATGGCGCCCAGGCCGAGTGCGGCACCCAGGATCCCGGGCTGCACGCCGAGATACGCCGGCGAGGTGGCGTACAGGATGAAGAGCCCCTGGAAGCAGAAGTTGAACAGGTTCAGCGTCGCGGCCGCGAGGACCGTCGGACGCATGATCGGGTCCCCGAAGATGAACGTGAGGCCCGCGCCCAGCTGCTGGCGAATGGTGCCCGGCTCGCGCTCGATCGGCGGCTCGGGCGCGGTGATCCGGCGCAGGAAGAACACCGAGCCGAGGAACGACAACGCGTCGGCGAGCAGTGCCACGGGCGCGCTGAAGACCTGGATCAGGACGCCGCTGATCGCCGGTCCGGCGACGCTCGACAGCGAGCGGCTGCCGTTGAGCAGCGCCGTCGCCTCGACGTACTGCTCGCGCTTCGCGACCGATACGAACAGGGTGTTCCAGGAGATGTCGAAGACGACGCTCAGCGAGCCGACGACGAACGCGATCGCGAACAGCCAGCCGAGGCTCTGGAAGCCGAGGGCGAATGCGGCAGGGATGGAGGCGATGGCGAGCGCGCGACCGAGGTCACACAGGATCATCAGCCGGCGCCGGTTGTGCACCCGGTCCAGCCAGACGCCCGCCGGCAGCGAGAAGAGCAGGTGCGGCAGGAGGCCGACCGCCGTCAGGAGGCCCATCTGGGTCGGGTCGGCGTGGAGCACCAGGACCGCCACGATCGGCAACGCGAGCAGGGTCACCTGGTCGCCGAAGACCGAGATGGTCTGACCGAGCCAGAACCGCCGGAACTGTGTCTCCCGCAGGAGCGGCGGGACGAGGCGCCGCGCCGGAATCACGCGCGGACGACCGGCCGATTGTCTGTCGCTGGCGGGCTCGACTGCACCCGCCGAGGCTAGGCGGTCCGCCCGGAGGGGTCGATGTATGATCGCCGCCTGCCGCCGGCCGGCGCCGGCCGTGCTCGTGGGCGATTGGCTCAGCGGTTAGAGCACGCGGTTCACATCCGCGGGGTCACTGGTTCGAATCCAGTATCGCCCACCATTCGCCTCGATCCGGGGATTGGCCCTCGGGTGCCCGTCAGACGAGTGAGCGCAGCACCAGGCCGATGACGAAGACGACGATGAACGGCGACCAGTCAACCATGCCCGTGCGCGGCAGGAGCCGGCGGATCGGGGCCAGGATCGGCTCGGTCGTCGAGATAATGAACCCGGCGATGAGGCCGCGGCCGGCGGGATTCACGAACGACAGGAAGACCCGCGCGAGGACCATGAGCTCGACGCCGAGCAGCAGGAATCGGACGAAGTTCAGCAGGAGGACCGTGCCCACGGCGCGAGTCTAGCCGACGATCGGGCGCGCTCCGAAGATCGCGCGGCCAATTCGGACGAGCGACGCGCCCTCCTCGACGGCGACCTCGAAGTCGTCAGTCATGCCCATCGACAGTGCCGCGCCGAGCCTCGGGTGGCGGGCCCGCAGGCGCTCCGACAGGTCGCGCAACGCGACGAAAGTAGGCCGGGCGAGTCGCGGCTCCTGAACGAGACGTCCGACCGTCATCAGCCCGCCAACGGAGAGGGAGGGCAGCGCCAGGATCTCGGCGAGGTCGCGCACGAGATCCGCCGGTTCGAAGCCGGCCTTCGCGGCATCGGCGTCCACGTTCACCTCGAGGAGGACGGGCACCGTCTGGCCTGGCCGAAGCTCGCCGGCTATCCGATCGAGTCGCTGGGCGAGCGCGAGCGAGTCGACCGTCTCGATGACGTCGAACAGCTCGATCGCGCGGCGCGCCTTGTTCGCCTGCAGCGGCCCGACCAAGTGCCATCGCGGCTGTTCGCCGGCCGGGAAGGTCGACACCGCGTCGACGTCCGCGACCTTGGCCTGGCGCTCCTGGACCCGGTTCTCGCCGAGCGTGCGGAAGCCCGCCGCGATCGCCGCTCGGATCCGCTCCGCGCCGACGGTCTTTGTGACCGCGACGATCTCCACGCTCGCCGGATCCCGTCCACGCCGCTCGGCAGCGGCGGCCACGCGCTCGAGAAGCGCGGCGCGCGCGGCGGCAAGGTCAGAGGGGGTGGCGGGCACGTTCGCGCTTCGTCAGCCGGTGCGAGCGCAAGGCGCGGGCGAGCAGGATCGGCGAGCGTACGTCCGTACGGGAGCCGATCCAGCGGAGCCCGCAACGCAGCGGGCGCGCCGGATCACGAAGCGCTACCGGTTGCGGCGCAGGAAGCTGGGAATCTCCAGATCATCCGCGTCGTAGGCGGGGCGTCGAATCCCAACCGGCTCGACCGCGCGAATGCCGCCGCTGCCGTTCGTCGCCACGTCGGCCCGCGCCGCCGGCGCGTCCGGCACGCCCGCGTCGCTCATCTGGCTGCGCTGGCGCTCGAGCTCCTCGAGGAAGTCGCGCGGTGCGCGTGCCCCGGCGTCGCTGGAGGCGCCCGCC
>CAYXVP010000293.1:0-2929 GCA_964468305.1 uncultured Anaerolinea sp.
GGGCCACCCCAGCCCGGCAGCGGCGGGGCGGCGCCGTCGGGCCGAGCCAGCCGGCCGGGTCTCGATGATCTGGCCGAGGTCGACACCGATGCTCAAGGGCGCGACCTCGTCGCCGCCCCTCGACCGCCCGTCCAGCGAGACCCGCAGGGTGCGTCGGGGCTCCAGCGCCAGCGGCGACCCCGTCCCCCGGAACAGCGTGATCCCCGCGACCACGACGGCCGACCCTGGCACAGCGGCCGCGACCGGTTCGAGGCGGAGCCGGCGGACGCGCCGTGGGCCCCCGGGCACCGGGATCTCCAGGAGCCAGAGCATAAGGTCGTTGGTCGGGCTGGGGACGCTGTCGGCGACGCCGGTCTGCCCGGGGCCCCAGGCACCGGGGAGGATCGCCAACAGGCCCGCCTGGCCGACCGGGGCGCGGCCCACCGGAACGAGACGGGGGTGGGGTCCGCGCCAGTCGAGCGGTTGGTCGAGGAGGTGGGGCCGAGCGGCGAACGCGCCTTGGCCCCAGCCGATCAGGCCCTCGTTGACCTCGAACCGCCGGCGAACCTCGAGCTCGGACCCCGGGCCACGGGTCGGCTCGAGGCTGTACCTCGCCAGCAGCTCGCCGGCAGGTGTCACCCAGCCCACCGGCAGGTCGGCGGGACGGCGCCCGTCCTCGCCCCGCGCCGCGTCGCAGAAGTGCGCGACGATGACATGCGTCGCGGTGGCATGTTCGCGGAGATCGATCTCGACCGGACGGTCGAGGAGCAACCATCGCCGGCGGGATCGGGCGGAGCCGAGGTCGAACGGCAGACCACGGATGACGGCCCGCCCGCCGCGCCACCTTCCCACCGCGCCCACGTAGGCCGGGTGGAGGGTGGCCGTGAGGTCGGCGTCGCTCGCGTTGCGGGCCCGCCGCAGGTCGACGGTCGCCGCGAGAGGAGTGGCCCCGCGCAGGCCCGTGGACGCCATCCGACCCTCCTGCGCGCCACGTCCGGCGTAGCGAGCCGGCCGGTCCGCGGAAACATCCTGAATCGTTGACGGGCGCTCACCGGCCATGCTAGCGTCGTGCGCAACCGATTGCACGCGCCCTCGACCGAGAAACCTGCGGCTGAGGCGAGAGATCCGGGCTCGATCTGGACGGCGACGCGAGGCACCCTGAGGTGATCGCCCCTGGATGACGGAGATGCGGAACGGATTCCTCGTGACGCGGCGCGCCGGACCCGGCGTACGGGTCGCCGCACGTCGCCGGGTGCCCTGAATGGGCGGGGCCCAACGGTCGTCGACGCGACGCGCGGTGCTGGCCGACGTCGCGCGGCTCGCTGGGACGTCCGCCGCGACGGCGTCCCGTGCGCTCAAGGACAACCCCCGGATCGCAGCCCGCACGAGGGCTCGAGTGCGCGATGCGGCCGCGAATCTCGGCTACGTCCCGAACGCCGCGGCTCGCAGTCTCCGTGCCCAGCGGACCCACATCCTCGGGCTGCTCCTCGATGAGCTGGCCGACCCGGTCCATGGGCAGCTCGCCGCGGGCGTCGAGGCCGCGGCGGCGGAGCGCGGCCTCGCGGTCTTCATCATGACCGGCCTCCACGCCGAGGAACGTGAGGGACGCGCGCTCCGCGCGTTCATCGAGCATCGGACCGACGGCGTCATCCTTGCCTCGACCATCAGCGATCCCGCGGACATCCGCACCCGCGTCGCCTCCGATCGCTTCGTCCTGGTCCAGCCCGACTACCCGCGCCTCGCCAAGGCGGGTCCGCCCGATCGCGGCGTGATCCGCAGCGACGACGCCGCGGGCATGCGGGCGATCGTCGACCACCTCGCGGAACGAGGCTATCGGCGCCTCGCCTACGTCGGAGCCGGCGGCGGCGCGGAGGACCTCCTGCGGCGCCGCGCCGCGCTCGAGGCGGCCCATCGCGCCGGGTTGGGTCGCCCCGCGGTGTACGACGCTGGGCTGCTGGGCTGGCGGGATCCCGGGGCCATCGCGACGAAGCTCCAGGAGAACCTTCCCGATGCCGTCATGTGCTTCGACGACAAGCTCGCGCTCGCGCTCGTCGACGTGCTTCGGACTCGAGGGGTGGAGGTGCCGCGGGACGTCGGCGTGACCGGCTTCGACGGCATCGTCGCGGCCAGCCAGTCGCACCCGCGACTCACAACCGTGGCGGTGCCCTCGGCCGAGCTCGGCCGGCGCGCGGTCGAGATGCTGGCGGCGGCCGCCCGCGACGGCACGATGCCGCCGTCGGCGATGGTGTCGGTGCAGCTCGTGGTCGGGGAGAGCACGCCGCGCAGGACGGGGGCGCGACCGCCGGGGAGCCTGGCCGAGGTTTCGGCCGGAGAGCGCCCGTGAGCGACGGGCGTGCCGCGCCGGCGATCGAGCTCGTGAACGTCACCAAGCGATACGGCGACGCCGTGGCGCTTGACGGCCTGTCCCTCAGCATCGAGGCCGGGGAGTTCTTCTGCCTTCTCGGCCCATCCGGCTGTGGCAAGACCACGACCCTCAACCTGATCGGTGGCTTCCTGCCGCTGACCTCGGGCGAGCTTCGCATCGAGGGACGACGGGTCAACGACCTGCCGCCGCACAAGCGGAACGTCAACACCGTGTTCCAGAACTACGCGCTGTTCCCGCACATGACGGTCGCCGAGAACGTCGCCTTCGGCCTGCGAATGGAGCGCCTGGGTGCCGACGAGATCCGGCGACGGGTCGGCGAGTACCTGGAGCTCGTCGACCTCGCCGGCTTCGATCACCGGTATGCGAACCAGCTGTCCGGCGGCCAGCAGCAGCGCGTCGCGCTCGCCCGCGCGCTCGCGCAGCGCCGCGGCGTGCTGCTGCTCGACGAACCGCTCGGGGCACTGGACCGCAACCCCCGCCAGGCCATGAAGGTTTAGGCCTCGCCGATCCACCGCCAGGGTGGGCCGAGCTTGGGGTGCCTTGCCCCCCCCACGGGGAAAACCC
>CAYXVP010000294.1:0-2902 GCA_964468305.1 uncultured Anaerolinea sp.
GGACTCCGCGTGGGGCCCCCGGGGGGGGGAGCTTGCAAACCCCTCCGGGGGGCGTTCTTCGGGCAGGGGGCGGCCCAGTGCGGGATCTGACCCCCGGGGATGCTAAGGGCGGCGCGGGCGTACCTCGACGGCGGCGGTGACGGCGACGAGGACCGCATCCGCGAGGCGATCGCGGGCAACCTCTGCCGCTGCACGGGCTACACCAAGATCGTCGACGCGATCGCGGCCGTGGCCTCGCCCGTCCAGTGACGGGCACCTGAGCAGTCCCGACCGTTGCCCGCCGAGCCGCCGATCGACACGCCGCGCAACCTCTTCGAGGCGTACGAGCGTCTCGCGACCGGCCCCGCGCGGCCGATCGCCGGGGGCACGGACGTCATGGTCGCGATCACCGGCGAGCTCGGGCCGATCGCGGACCGGATGCTGGACCTGTCGCGGCTCGACGAGCTCCGCGGCATCTCGCTGGAGGACGGCGCGCTGGTCCTCGGCGCCCGGACCACGTACACCGAGATCCGGCGATCGACCCTGTGTCGCGAGCACCTGCCGGCGTTGGTCGAGGCGGCCGCGACGATCGGGGCGGCACAGATCCAGAACCGGGGCACGATCGGCGGCAACATCGCGAACGCTTCACCGGCCGGGGATACCCTCCCGATCCTCCTCGCCGCCGACGCGATGTTCCTGGTAGGCGGGCAGCGGGGCGAGCGGCGCATCCCGGCCGAGGAGTTCTTCGTGGACTATCGGAAGACGGCGCTCGCCCCGGACGAGCTGATCCTCCAGGTCCGCATCCCCCTTCGGGCCCGACGCCCGCTGCGCTTCCGAAAGGTCGGGACACGGCAGGCGCAGGCGATCTCCAAGGTCGTCATCGCGCTGGCGTGGGACGACCTCGGCACGGCGGGCTGGGGCGACGTCCGCGTGGCGCTGGGCTCGGTGGCGGCGACGCCGATCCGGGCCCGCGCGACGGAGGCGATCCTCGACGGTGCGCGGCCGACGCCCGACGTCGCGGATCGCGCGGCGGAGACGCTGGCCGCTGAGCTGAAGCCGATCGACGACGTGCGCTCGACGGCCGAGTACAGACGAGTGGTCTCGGCCCGGATCCTGCACCGCCTCCTGCGCGACGCGGAAGGCTGGTGACGCGCGGCCCGGTGACGTCCGACGCAGCGGCCCTCGACGCGGGGGCCCTCGACGAGATGCCGGCTGCGGAGTTCGTCGCCGCGATCGGGCCCCTCTTCGAGAACGCCCCGGGATTCCTGTACCGGCTCGCCGCAGCGCGGCCGTTCGGGACGGCGGAGCGGCTGTTCGGGCGGGCCCGCGAGGTCGCGCACGAGATGCCGGAGGCCCTGCAGGTGGAGCTCGTGGACGCGCATCCGCGCCTCGGGGCGCCACCGGCATCGGTGTCCGCCATGTCGTTCCGCGAGCAGGGGTACGACCAGGAGGCAGCAGCGAATCTCGCCGACGAGGCGGCACGGGAGCGCGGCCGGGTTGCGGCGGAGCTCGACCGCCGCAACCGCGAGTACGAGGCGCGGTTCGGCTTCCGCTACTGTGTCTTCGTGGCGGGTCGATCGCGTGCAGAGCTCCTCCCGGACATGGCGGCGGCGCTCACTCGGGACCGAGATTCGGAGCTCCACCGGGCGCTCGACGCGGTCGTCGACATCGCCGAGGCGCGCTCCAGTGCCTGACGAGTTCCGCGCTCCCGTGCCTGACTCCGAGCGCGACCTCATGACCGACTACGAGCTCGGCGAGAACCGCTACGGCAAGTCGCGCATCCGCCTCGTCACGGTCCGCCGCGGCGCGACGCAGCACGACCTGCGCGATCTCACCGTCGCCGTGGCCCTGGAAGGCGACTTCGACGCCGTCCACACCGCGGGCGCCAACGCCGGGGTGATCGCGACCGACACCATGAAGAACACCGTCTACGCCTTCGCCCGCGACCGGCTCACGGGTTCGCCGGATGCGTTCGGGCTCGAGCTCGCCCGCCACTTCGTCGGCTACGACGTGTGCAGCCGGGCGATCGTTGACATCAGCGAGCAGCCCTGGCTGCGGATCCCCACCGAGTCCGGACCCGCACCGGATGCGTTCAGCCGGGCGGGGCATCTCACTCGCGTCGCGCATGTCGAGGTCGATCGGGCCGGGTCGGTCAGGGTCGAGGCGGGCGTCGACGACCTGACCCTCATGAAGACGACCAAGTCGGCCTTCGTCGGCTTCGACCGCGACCAGTACACGACGTTGCCCGAGGCCGAGGACCGGCTGATGGCGACGAAGCTGCGCGCCACGTGGGCCTACGCGGGGGACCGCGTGCTGGGCGGGGACATCGACTTCGACGCGACGTGGGAGACGGCGCGCGCCGCGCTCCAGAACGCGTTCGCGGCCCATTTCAGCCCGTCGGTGCAGGCCTCGATCTGGATCATGGCCACCGCGATGATGGACGCCGAGCCGTCGATCGACAGGGTCCGGATGGTCCTGCCGAACCTCCATCACTGGCTGGTCGACCTGTCGAAGTTCGGTCTCGACAACCCCGGCGAAGTCTTCGTCTCGACGACCGAGCCGCACGGTCTGATCGACGCGACGGTCCACCGTCGCCGGCCCGGCTAGGCGCGGGCACGGGTGCTGAAGGGCCGCGCGCCGGCGGGGGTCCAGATGCTCGGGCCGGCGGTACCCGGCGCTGATGCGGTCCTGACCCCAGGTGCGCTCGCGTTCCTGGCGGCGCTCCACCACCGATTCGAGCCGACTCGTCGGGAGCTGCTGGCTCGCCGCCACGCGCGGCAGGCGCAGATCGACGCCGGCGCGGCGCTCGGGTTGCTGCCCGAGTCCGCGTCCATCCGCCTGGACCCGTCCTGGCGCGTCACCGAGCCGCCTTCGGACCTGATCGATCGACGCGTCGAGATCACCGGCCCGGCCGAGCCCAAGA
>CAYXVP010000295.1:0-2896 GCA_964468305.1 uncultured Anaerolinea sp.
CCATGCGGGGCGGGCGACCTGATGATACCGAACGGACGTTCGATGTCAAGGCGCTCCGCTGAGCTCAACCCACGCCGCTGCTAAACTCGCCCTCCCGATCGACGCCAGCACGTCGCGGCCACCCATCCGAGCGAGGAGTCGACCCCCAGCGATGGCTCGCCCCGAACGCGCTCCGAAGGACACCAGCGCCAGGCAACGCAGGCGCCGCCGCGTCGGGCTGCGTCGGCTGATCGCCGTCGCCGCGTTCCTGCCGATCGCCAGCCGCGCGCCGCTGTACGCGCGACTGCTCGCCTCGCTGCTGGTCGACAGTCGGACGCCCGTCGGGCGGAAGGCGACGCTCGGGCTGGCGCTGGGCTACATCGCCCTCGGGCGAGACATCGTGCCGGACAGCGTGCCACTCCTGGGCCAGCTCGACGACCTGGTTGTCGTCGCCCTCGCCACGGAGATCTTCCTCGACGGTCTCGACGAGGACCTCCTCAGCGAAAAGCTCGAGGAGGCCGGCATCACCCGTGCCGCCTACGATGAGGACGTCGCGCGCGTGCGACGGATCGTGCCCGGCCCGCTGCGGCGGACCGCGCGCCGCCTCCCGGAGGCACTGGAGGCGCTCGCCGGCGCGATCTCGAACTCGGGCCTCCAGCCTCGCCTGCGGGGCTGGATCATGAACGAGGGGTCGGCCGCCGACCTCGGCTGAGCGCGACATCGAAGAGGGAGGAATTCGAAGCAACGTGAAGGTGATCCTGACGAGGGACGTGGACAAGCTCGGCAAGTCGGGCGAGATGAAGACCGTCGCCGACGGCTTCGCCACGAACTTCCTCATCCCCCGCAAGCTGGCCGTGCCCGCGGCCGGCGGCGCCTACCGCGCCTGGCAGCACGACATCGCGTCGCGCGAGGAGAAGCGAAATCGCGAGCGCGCCGAGGCCGAGGTCGCGGCGACCCGCATCGGCTCCACGACGCTCACGATGGGCGTGAAGGTCGGCGAGGGCGGCAAGCTCTATGGGTCGATCACGGCCAAGGAGATCGCCGAGGCGCTCGGCCGCCGTGGCATCGACGTCGACCGCCACAAGATCGAGCTCGAGGAGCCGCTCAAGTCGCTCGGGACCTACAAGGTCGCGATCAAGGTGTTCGCCGGCATGACACCCGAGGTCACGGTGGTCGTCGAGCCGAAGGGCTAGGGCTGTTTGGCCTCGCCTCGAGCGAGGGGTCGACCTTTAGGCCATACCGACACCAGGGGACGACTCGGCGCCTGAGTCGGGCCGCGCGACTCCCTCCGCCGGCGCGAAACCGAGTTGGCACGCTCGAAATCTCGGCTGTGTAGGCCGCCTACTTGGATTCACGGCCAATCTCGGGGCCTAACCGACCCTGGGTGGCGATTTGGCCATTCACCTGGGCGGGCAGGTCGCGGGACATTGCCGCCGAAGGTGGCACCACGCCATCCCACAATGGCGGGGTGACCGGTCCCGGCCTCCGCACGATCCTCCACGTCGATCTCGACGCGTTCTTCGCCGCGGTCGAGCAGCGCGACCACCCCGAGTGGCGAGGCAAGCCGCTCGTGGTGGGCATGGGCGGGACGAACGATCGCGGCGTCGTCAGCGCGGCGTCGTACGAGGCCCGCGCCTTCGGCGTCCACTCCGCGATGCCGATCCGGACCGCCAAGCGGCTGTGTCCGGACTGCCTCTTCGTGCCGGTTCGCGGATCGGCGTATCAGGCCGCGAGCCGCGACGTCATGGCGATCCTGCGGCGCTTCACGCCGCTCGTGCAGCCGATCTCGATCGACGAGGCGTTCCTCGACGTCACCGGTTCGTTGCGCCTGTTCGGCGACGGCGAGACGATCGCGCGACGGATCAAGGCCGCGATTCGGGAGGAGCTCTCGCTGACGGCGTCGGTCGGTGTCGCCGCCACGAAGCTCGTCGCCAAGATCGCCAGCGACCTGCGCAAGCCCGATGGACTGGTCGTCGTCGAGCCCGGCACGGAGGCGGGTTTTCTCGCTCCGCTCCCGATCTCGCGGCTGTGGGGCGTCGGGCCGTCGACCGCGGCCGCCCTGCGCGACTTCAGCGTCGCGACGATCGGCGATCTCGCGGCGCTCGATCGATCGGCACTGGTCCGCCGCTTCGGCAAGCACGGTGCGTCGCTGGTCGATCGGGCGCATGGTCGCGACGGTGACCCGGTCGACGATCCCGATGCCGCGAAGTCGGTCAGCCACGAGCACACGTTCGACGAGGACACCTCCGATCCCGAGGTGCTCGAGCGGACGCTACTGGCTATGGCCGAGGGCGTTTCAGGGCGGCTCCGGCACGCCGGCCTGAAGGCCGCCACGGTCGCCGTGAAGATTCGGGACAGTGGCTTCAACACGCTGACGCGCCAACGAACCCTGGCCGAGCCAACGGACATGACCGAGCCGATCTGGCGGACCGCGCTCGACCTCGCGCGCCCGGAGATGCGGGGCAAGCGCATCCGCCTGCTCGGGGTGGGCACATCGGGGTTCGGTGAACGTGAGCAGCTGCGAATGTTCGAGGGCGGCGACGCTCGGAAGCGGAGGGTCATCGAGGCGGCCGATGAGGTTCGCGAGCGGTTCGGGACGCGGGCGATCACGCGTGCGCGGCTGCTCAGGACCGGGATGCCCGCCCCATTCGAGCGCGACTTCGGCAGCTCGGTCGAGCATCGTGGCGAGCTGGCCGAAGACGTCGAGCGAAGCGGCCGGAAGCGCCGATCGGGGAGTGACAGCCAACCTGACACGAGCTCGCCCGAGGATGCCTTCGACGACTGAGCGGGGTCTTGACATCGAACACCCGTTCGAATAGGCTCCAGCCGAAATCGAACAGGCGTTCACGGCACCTGTGCCCGGTGACCGGAGCTCGCATGGCGCCCCCGAAAGGAGCCGCGAAATGGCGATGGTCCG